>NZ_JBSGBK010000020.1:0-113845 GCF_053601215.1 Amycolatopsis sp. NPDC004772 | reverse complement strand
TTACTTGTGATATTCGGATATCGATAGATTGAGGGGTTTACAGCGGCGGGCCGAACCCCGCACAAGCCACCGCGGCCACGCCGCCAGCCAGCGCCGGACACACCGGCGGGCCGAACCCCGCACAAGCCACCGCGGCCACGCCGCCAGCCGCCGCCGGACACACCGGCGGGCCGAACCCCGCACAAGCCACCGCGGCCACGCCGCCAGCCGGCGCCGGACACGCCGCCGAAACCGCCCGGCCGAACCCGGCTCAAGCCACCGCGGCCGCGCCGCCAGCCGGCGCCGGACACGCCGGCGGACCGAGCCCGGCTCAAGCCACCGCGGCCGCGCCGCCAGCCGCCGCCGGACACACCGCCGAAGCCGGCTCCGGCCGGGTGCGGCCCGCGCAGGCGGCCGTGGCCGTCCTGCCGGTCGTCGCCAACCAGGAGTACCTCAACCTCGATGCCGGGACCGTCGACCTCGACGCGGCCCACACCCCCGCCGAAGCCGCCGCCGTGCTCGCCGCCGAACTGCGGGCGCCCGGCGCTCCCCTCGTCGCCTACCGGGGCGACCAGCGGCTCGTTCCCGGCTACCGGCCCGCCGAACCCGTCGCGGCACCCGCCATCCGGGACGGCGGCAGCTACCTCATCACCGGCGGCCTCGGCGGGGTCGGGCTCACCGTCGCCGAGCACCTCGCCACCCGTGGCGCGCGCCGCCTGGTTCTCGCCAGCCGCAGCGGCGGCACCGACGCCGCCGTAGCCCGGCTGCGGGCCCTCGGCGCCGAGGTCCACACCCCGAGCGTGGACGTCAGCGATCCGGCCGCGCTCGAAAGCCTGCTCACCGAGAAGTTCGACGGGATCGTCCACGCCGCCGCGGACTCCGATCCCGCCGGGTTCCGTCCTCTGTCCGAACTGGACGAACCGGTGATCGCCCGGCACTTCGCCGCCAAGGTCGGCGGGGCCCGGGTGCTGGCCGCGGCCCTCGACGCGCTGCCGGAAGCGGACCGTCCCGAGTGGACGCTCCTCTTCTCCTCCACCTCGGCCCTGCTCGGCGGCGTCACCTTCGGCAGCTACGCCGCCGCCAACGCCGCGCTGCTCGCCGAGGCCCACGGCCGGCCCGGCTGGGTCGCCGCCGCCTGGGACACCTGGCCCGGCACCCTGGAACGCCTGGACGCCCGGCTCGGCGCGTCCATGGCCAAGCACGCCATGACCCGCGCCCAGGCGCTGACCGCGTTCGACCGGCTCACCGCGCACGCCGGGCCGGCCGTCATCGTCGCCGCCGGCGGGCTCGACGAGCGGCTCCCCGGCGCGGCGAAACCGGCCCGGGCCATCGCCGCCGACCGGTTCCCGCGGCCCGACCTGCCCCAGCCCTACACCCCGCCGATGACCGCCACCGAACGCGGGCTCGCCGAAGTCTGGTCGGCCGTGCTCGGCGTCGAGCCGGTCGGCACCCGGGACAACTTCTTCGACCTCAACGGCAACTCACTGCTCGCCCTGCAGATGCTCGCTCTGGTCAAGGAGCGCTTCGGCGTCGCCATCCCCACCGTCACGCTCTTCGAACTGCCCACCGTCCAGGCCCTCGCCGCCACCCTCGACGACCAGGCACCGGCAGCGGTCACCGCCTCGCCGGTCCGGGAAGCCGATCCCGACGACGACGAGCTCGACCGGCACATCGCCATCGTCGGCATGGCCGGCCGGTTCCCCGGCGCGGGCACGATCGACGAGTTCTGGCGCAACCTCTGCGACGGTGTCGAGTCGATCACCTTCTTCAGCCCCGACGAGCTCATCGCCGCCGGGGTCGACCCGGCGCAGGTCCGCGACCCGGCCTACGTGCCGGCGCGGCCGGTGCTCGACGACGTCACCGGGTTCGACGCCGCCTTCTTCGGCCTCAGCCCGCGCATGGCCGCCCTGACCGACCCCCAGCAGCGCCTCTTCCTCGAGGTCTGCTGGGAAGCCCTCGAACAGGCCGGGTACGCGCGGCCCGGCGAACGCGGCCGGGTGGGCGTCTTCGGCGGCTGCAACCTCTCGACGTACCTGCTCGGCATCGCCGGCCAGTTCACCTCCGACGCCGACGCCAGCATCTACGAGCTGGTGATGGGCAACGACAAGGACGCGCTCACCACCACCGTGTCCTACCTGTTCGACCTGCGCGGCCCGAGCATGGCGGTCCAGACGTTCTGCTCGACGTCGCTGGTCGCGGTGCACACGGCGATGCGCAGCCTGCGGGCCGGCGACTGCGAGATGGCCCTCGCGGGCGGCGTCTCGGTGCGCGTGCCCGACCGGATCGGGCACCTGCACTCCCCCGGCGGCCAGGAGTCGCCGGACGGGCACGTCCGCACCTTCGACGCCCAGGCGCACGGCAGCATGTTCGGCGACGGCGCCACCGTCGTCGTGCTCAAGAAGCTCGGCGCGGCCCTGCGCGACGGCGACCACATCTGGTCGGTGATCCGCGGCTCGGCGATGAACAACGACGGCGCCCTCAAGGTCGGCTACACCGCTCCCAGCGTGGGCGGGCAGTCGCGGGTGATCGCCGACGCCATGGCCGACGCGCGGGTCGCCGCCGAGGACGTCGGGTACGTCGAGGCCCACGGCACCGCGACCGAGCTGGGCGACCCGATCGAGGTCGCCGCGCTGACCCGGGCGTTCGGGGACACCGCCGAGAAGCAGTACTGCGCCCTCGGCTCGGTGAAGCCGAACGTCGGGCACCTCGACCGGGCCGCGGGCACGGCCGGGCTGATCAAGGCGTCGCTGGTCGTCCGCGAGGGCCTGATCCCGCCGACGCTCCACTACACCGCGCCGAACCCCGAAATCGACTTCGAGCACAGCCCGTTCCGGGTGGCCGCCGAGCTCGCGCCGTGGAACACCGGCGGCGGCCGTCCCCGGATCGCCGGGCTCAACTCGCTGGGCATGGGAGGCACCAACGTGCACGTCGTCGTCGAACAGCCGCCCGACCGGCCCGCCCCGCCTCCGGGCGACCCGGACACCGAACGCCGCTACCAGGTGCTGCCGGTCTCGGCCCGCACCGCCGACGCGGCCGACACGGCGGCCCGCCGGCTCGGCGAGCACCTCGCCGGCACCCCGGACGCCCGGCTCGCCGACGTCGCCTTCACGCTCCAGGAAGGCCGCAAGACGTTCGAACACCGGCGTGCGGCCGTGGCGTCCGATGTGGACAGTGCGGTCACCGCGCTGGCCGCGCCCGCGACCCGGGTCGAGCCGGTGCAGGACCGGCCGGTGGCGTTCCTCTTCGCCGGCGTCGGCGAGCAGTACCCGGGTCTGGTGGGCGAGCTGTACCGGCGCGAGCCGGTGTTCCGCGCCCACCTCGACGACTGCCTCGTGCACCTCGACGGTGACCTCGTCACCGGCGAGCGGGGCGGCGGCCCGAGCCTGGCCGCGCTGCTCGGCCGGGGCGGCGACGAAGACCCGCGCGCCGCACGGCTCCAGCAGACCGAACTGGCCCAGCCGCTCATGTTCGCGGTCGACTACGCCCTGGCCCGGACGCTCATGGACTGGGGACTGCGGCCCGCCGCGATGCTCGGCTACAGCCTCGGCGAGTACGTCGCCGCCTGCCTGGCCGGGGTGCTCTCGCTCGAAGACGCCCTGGCGCTGGTCGCCAAGCGCGCGGAGTTGATCGCCGCGCTCCCGGGCGGGTCGATGGCCGCCGTGCCGCTGTCGGGCACCGAACTGCAAGCCCGGTTCGACCTCGCAGGCCTCGACCTCGCCGCGGTGAACGGCCCCGAGCTGGTCGTGGTCGCCGGGGAGAGCGCGGCGGTCGAGCGGCTCGCGCAGGACCTGCGGGCCGCGGACGTCCCGTGCCGCCCGCTGCGCACCAGTCACGCGTTCCACTCGCGGATGCTGACGCCGGCCGCGGCCGAGCTGACCGCGTGGATCGCCGCGAACGTCACGCTCACTGCACCCGAGCTGCCTTATCTGTCCAACGTCACCGGGCAGCACGCGACCGCCGAGCTGGTCACCGACCCCGGCTACTGGGCGCGGCACATGTGCGAGACCGTCCGGTTCGCCGACGCGGCAACCGAGCTGCTGGCCGACGAGCACGTGGCCGTCGTCGAGATCGGCCCCGGGCCGTCCCTCGGCGCCCTGCTGCGCGGACTCAGCCCGGCAAGCCGCTGGCCGCTGATCACCGCCACGCTTCCCGCCGCGGACGACCCGCGCCCGGCCGACGAGGTGCTCACCGACGGCCTGGCCCGGCTGTGGCTGCTCGGCGCGCACCTCGACTGGTCGGCCTACCACGGCCGCGGCCCGGCGACGCCGGTCTACCGCGGCACCGCCCCGGGCCGCGTGCCGCTGCCGACCTACCCCTTCCAGCGCCAGCGCTACTGGATCGAGGCGAAGCCGGCCACCGGGACGGCCCGGGTGGAGACGCCCGCCGAGGGTCCTCTGGAGGAGTTCGACCGGATCCCGCTGCTGCCCGAGGAGCAGTGGATCAACCTGCCCACCTGGCGCCAGACCTCGGCCGCGCCCGTCGCGCCGCAGCCCGCGTCCTGGCTGGTGTTCGCCCGCCCCGGCCTCGCCGAGGACGTCCTCGACGGGATCCGCCGCACCGGCGACCCGGTGACCGTGGTCCGGCCGGGCGCGGGGTACCGGCCGGGCCCGGACGCCACCGTCCGCCCCGGCGACGTCGACGACCTGCTGCAGCTGCTGCGCGACCTCAAGCGCGGCGGCACCCGCCTGGACCGGGTCGTCCACCTGTGGAACCTCGACGGCGACTCCCTGCTGCTCGGCCTGCACACCCTCGTGGCGCTGGCCCGCGCGGCCGGCGAGCTGGGCCTCGGCGGCTGGACCCTGGACCTGGCCGCCACCGGCACCCAGCGGGTCCTGCACGACGGCGAGCTCCGGCCCGACGCGGCCACCCTCACCGGGCCGAACCTGGTGATCCCGATGGAGTACCCCGGTGTCCAGACGCGACTGATCGACGTCGACGCCGCTGCCGGTGCCGCCGCCGTGGTCGCCGAGCTGCACCGCCCGGCGCCGGGCCGCACGGTCGCGCTGCGCGGCTCGCGGCGCTGGCTGCCCGGCTACGAAACCCTGGCGCCGCAACCGATCGAGCAGGCGAAGGACGTGCTGCGCGAGCAGGGCGTGTACCTGATCACCGGCGGGCTCGGCGGGATCGGGCTGGCGATGGCCGAGCGGCTGGCCCGCGACAGCCACGCCAAACTCGTCCTGTTCGGCCGCCGCGGCCTGCCGCCGCGCGAACGCTGGGCCGGGATCGCCGACGGCACCGACGAAGTGCCCGGCACCATCCGCGACCGCGTCGATCGCGTCCGCGAAATCGAGGCGCTCGGCGGTGAAGTGGTGGTCGTCGAAGGCGATGTCGCCGAGGAGGCCGACGTCCGGCGCGCGGTCGCCGTGGCCATCGAGCGGTTCGGGGCGCTGCACGGCATCCTGCACACCGCGGGCGTGCCGGGCACCGGGCTGATGCAGTTCAAGCAGCCGGGTGACGCCGATCAGGTCCTCGCGCCGAAGCTGCCCGGCTCCCGGGCCCTCAGCGCGGCCACCGACGGCCTGGACCTCGACTTCGTCGCGCTGTTCTCCTCCATCACCTCGGTCACCGGCGGTGGCCCCGGCCAGGTCGACTACTGCGCCGGCAACGCCTGGCTCGACGCCTACGCCGCCGCCCACGGCGGCCGGACGGTGTCGATCTCGTGGGGCGAGTGGACCTGGAACGCCTGGGACGAAGGGCTTTCCGGGTACGAGGAAGACATCCAGACCTACTTCCGCGAGCACCGCGCCAAGTTCGGCATCGACTTCGAGCAGGGCTGGCGCACGCTGCTGCGGGCCCTGGCCTCGGGCGAACCGCACGTCGTCGTGTCCACCCAGGACCTCGACGCGGTGACCGCCGTGGCGGCGCGGTTCAGCGTCGACGCCGTCACCTCGGCCGCCCACGGCGGCTCGACGGCCGACCGCCACCCGCGGCCGGAGCTCGTCACGCCGTTCCAGGAGCCCGAGGGTGACGCCGAGCGCGCGGTGGCCGAGGCGTGGTGCGAGGCACTGCGGCTGGACCGCGTCGGCGCGTCCGACAACTTCTTCGAACTCGGCGGCACGTCCCTGCTCGGCATCTCGCTGCTGGCGGGGCTGCGCACCGCGTTCCCGGACGCGGAACTGCCGCCGCACATCATCCACGAGGCCCCGACCGTCGCCGCGCTCGCGAAGATCGCCGCCGGCGGCCCGGAGACCCCCGAACCCGCACCCGACACCCAGGCGCAGGGACAGCTGCGCCGCTCCGGCATCAAAGCCGCGGCCGCCCGACGGCGCCGGGCCTGAACGACAACCTCCGCACAGCAGAAAGGGAACAGTCATGGCAGTCACGGGAGTGGTGGGCGCCGGCGTCATGGGCATCGGCGTCGCCCAGGACTTCGCCGCCGCGGGCCACGAGGTCGTGCTCGTCGACAAGGACGAGCGGATCCTCGAGGAGGCGCGCGCCGCGATCACGCGCAACTGCCGGCTCAGCCGGCTCATGGGCGGGCCCGCGCTCGACGCGGACGAGATCCTCGCCCGGATCACCACCGCGGTCGGCCTGGCCGCGCTGGACAAGACCGAAATCCTCGTCGAGAACGTCACCGAGGACTGGGACATCAAGGCCGCCGTGCACGCCGAGCTCGACGAGGTCTGCGGTCCGGACACGGTGATCATCGCCAACACCTCGGCCGTGCCGATCACCCGGATCGCCTCGGTCGGCCAGAACCCGGGCCGCGTCATCGGCGTGCACTTCATGAACCCGGTGCCGCAGAAGCCGGTCGTCGAGCTGATCCCCGGCTTCCACACCACGCCGGAGACCATCCTGCGCACCCGCGAGCTGCTCACCAGCATCGGCAAGCGCTGGGTCGACGTGAAGGACGCCTCGGGCTTCGTGTCCAACCGCGTGCTCATGCTCACCGTCAACGAAGCCGCCTACCTGGTGCACGAGGGCGTCGCCACCGCCGAGTCCGTCGACGAGGTGTTCCGCGGCTGCTTCGGCCACCCGATGGGCCCGCTCGAGACGGCCGACCTGATCGGCGTCGACACGATCCTCTACAGCGTCGAGGTGCTCTACGAGCACTACGCCGACTCGAAGTACCGCCCCTGCCCGCTGCTCAAGCAGATGACCGACGCCGGCCTGCACGGCCGCAAGTCCGGCCGCGGCTTCTACACCTACAGCTGAAATCCCGTTACCCAGAAGGAGAAACCACCATGTCCGAGACCACCGGCGACATCCTCGCCTTCATCACCGGCCGCTTCCCCCAGGCCGAGATCACCGCGACCGAGGACATCTTCTCCCTCGGCTACATCAACTCCCTGTTCGCCATGGAGCTGGTGATGCACCTGGAGAAGACCTTCGCCGTCACCATCCCCAACGAGGAACTGCGGATCGACAACTTCCGCACCGCGGCGGCGATGACCGAGCTGGTCGGCCGCCTGCGCCCGGCCGCGACGGTGGGCTGACCCGTGCCGGAGGTACTCACCGCGGTCCGCGCGCCCGACCGCGAGGCCGCGCGGGCCTTCGTGGACGAGCACGTCGTCCCCTTCGCCGACGCGTGGGACAAAGCCGGGCGGATCCCCGAGGACGTCCTGGACAAGATCGCCGACGCCGGGCTGTGGGCGCCGTTCCTGCCGCCCGAGCTCGGCGGCTCCGGCCTCGACATGGTCACCCTCGGCGAGATTCACGAAGAGGTCGGCCGCGGCTGCTCGTCGGTCCGCAGCCTGCTGACCGTGCACACCATGCTCTCCTGGGCGTTGCTGCGCTTCGGCACCGAGGCGCAGCAGCACCGGTGGGGGCCGGAGCTGGCGAGCGGGCGCGTCCTCGGCGCGTTCTGCCTGTCCGAGCCCGGCGCGGGCAGCGACACGGCCGCGATCACCACGACCGCCACCCCCGACGGCGACGGCTGGCGGCTCGACGGCCTCAAGAAGTGGACCACCAACGGCCAGCGCGCGAACCTGTTCCTGGTCTTCGCGAAGGGCCCGGCCAGCACGATCGCGCTGCTCGTGCCGCGGGGCGCGCCCGGTGTCACGGTCACCCCGATCGACGACATCCTCGGGACGCGCTCGTCGATGCTGGCGTCGATCTCCTTCGACGGCGTCCGGCTGGGTGCCGACGCGCTGCTCGGGCCGAGCGGCTTCGCCTCCGGCATGGTTCTCACCGGCACGCTCGACCTCGGCCGCTACAGCGTCGCGGCCGGGTCGGTGGGCATCATCCAGGCGTGCGCCGACGCGTGCGCGGACTACACGAGCAAGCGGACCGTGGGCGGTCAGCCGCTGAAGGACCTACCGTTGATCCAGGCGAAGCTGTCGGACATGGTCACCGACGTCCGCGCGGCCCGGCTGCTGCTGGCCGAGGCCGGCCGGCTCAAGGACCGCGGCGACTCGGCGACGATCATGGCCACCTGGGTGGCGAAGTACTTCGCGTCGGTCGCGGCCGCGAAACACGCGTCGGAGGCCGTGCAGGTGCACGGCGCCAACGGCTGCAGCACCGACTACCCCGTCGCCCGGTTCTACCGGGACTCGAAGGTCATGGAGATCATCGAGGGCAGCACCGAGATCCAGCGGATGACCATCGCCGCCGAGGCCTACCGGAAGCAGGTACCGTGACCAGTCTCATCGAACCGGCCACCGTCACGAAGCCGGTGCAGGGCAAGATCAAGTGCGTGGTGTGGGACCTCGACAACACCGTCTGGGACGGGGTCCTGCTGGAGGACGGTGACGTCCGGCTGCGCCCGTGGGTGGTCGAGCACGTCAAGCGGCTCGACGCGATGGGTGTGCTGCACTCGGTCGCCAGCAAGAACGACCACGAAGCCGCCATGGCGAAGCTGCGCGAGTTCGGCCTTGACGAGTACTTCCTGTTCCCGCGCATCTCGTGGAACGCGAAGTCGGCGTCGATCGGCCAGATCGCGCAGAAGCTCAACCTCGGCCTGGACGCCTTCGCGTTCGTCGACGACCAGGAGTTCGAGCGCGCCGAAGTCGCCTTCGCGCTGCCGCAGGTGACCACAGTGGACATCCTGGAGGCCGACGAGGTGTTGCGGCGGCCGGAGTTCGCGCCGCGGTTCGTCACCGACGAGTCGGCGCAGCGGCGCGGGATGTACTTCAGCCAGCTCGCCCGCGACGACGTCGAGGCGGACTTCGCCGGCACCGGCGAAGACTTCCTGGCCAGCCTGGACCTGCGGTTCACCATCGCGCCGGCCAGGCGGGAGGACTTGCAGCGGGCGGAGGAGCTGACCGTCCGCACCAACCAGCTCAACTCGACCGGGCGAACGTACTCCTACGACGAGCTGGACGCGCTGCGCTCGTCGGACGAGCACGTGCTGCTCGTCGCGTCGCTGACCGACAAGTTCGGCTCCTACGGCAAAATCGGCCTGGCGCTGCTGGAGAAGGGGTCGCCGGACTGGCGGCTCAACATGATGCTGATGTCGTGCCGCGTGATGTCGCGCGGCGTCGGCACCGTGCTGCTGGGCCACGTGATGGGCCTGGCCCGGGCGGCGGGTGCCGGGCTGCGCGCGGACTTCGTCGAAACCGGCCGCAACCGGATGATGCAGATCACCTACGCGTTCAGCGGGTTCCGCGAGGTCTCGCGGGAGGGCTCGCACGTGGTGCTCGCGGCGGACCTGGACGCGATCCAGGAGCCGCCGGCGTACGTGACGCTCGAGGTGGAGTCGTGACGACGGCGGTGGCGAGCCGCTGGCTGCCGTTCCCCGTGACCGCGGGGAACGTGCGGCTGTACTGCCTGCCGCACGCGGGCGGCTCGGCGTCGGCGTTCCGCGCGTGGATCGGCCGGCTGCCCGGGGTGACGGTGTGCCCGGTCCAGCCGCCGGGCCGCGAGACGCGCCAGCGGGACACCCCGCACACGTCGATGGCTTCGTACGTCGCCGACCTGGCGGACTTCGTGCTCTCGGACGACTCCCCGTACGCGGTCTACGGCCACAGCCTGGGCGCGCTGGTCGGGTTCGAGCTGGTGCGGGAGATTTCTCGCCGCGGTGCCGCCCTCCCGGTGCACCTGGTGGTGTCGGGCTGCCCGGCCCCGCAGTGGCTGACCCCGGACGACCCGATCGTGGCGGGCATGGGCGACGCGGAGATCGTGTCGCTGCTGCGCACGCTGGGCGGAACGCCGGAGGTGTTCCTGAACGACCCGCGCGTGCTGCGGCTCATCCTGCCGCCGATCCGCGCGGACCTGACGGTGAAGAACACGTACGGTTACGTGTCCGGACCGCCGCTGGAGGTCCCGGTGACGGCCCTGGCGAGCACGGCCGACGTCCGCGCGAGCGTGGAGTCGGTGCTGGCGTGGCGGGAGCAGACGGTCCGCCCGTTCCGCGGCCACGTCCTGGAGGGCGGCCACTTCGCGGTGCTGGAGCGGGAAGAGATCACCTTGGCCCACCTGGCGGCCGCCCTGCGCCCCTGGTCCTGAGCCGGGCCCCGGAACGTGGTGGGCCCGCCGCCAATACCCCTGGCGGCGGGCCCATCACCCATGCGCTGCCGCAGCCGCTCATCGGACCTCGGGCCGCCGGAAGTGCGCGGGGCGTCCCTGGCGGCTCACTACGCGATGGAATTTCCCCTCGATCTCCTTCCGCCCGGCTCGCACGATGGGAACCAGCTCGGTGGCGGCACACAGTTCCTCGTCGTCGGTGAAATCCACCAGTTCCCGGTAGGAGAACCAGCACGCGTACTCAGCCTGCGGCGCCAAGCGGTAGGGCAACGTCTCCTCGCCGTCGTTGTCGGGCATGCGGAAGACCCGTTGCGCTCCGGTCACCTTGACTTGTTTCGGGAACTTGAATCCCGCCATGTAGATCGAGACCTCCTGCCGGCCGACGTTGGAAGCCACCACCACCATGCCCTGTTCGTCAAGCATCCGGTCCTCGTCGTCGAAAAACTCCCGAGGGGCGACCGTCAGCTCGGAATGCACGACGACACGGGCACCGGATCGGCGCCACGAAATCAGCTGCCAGGTGAACGAAAGGCACGAGACGCCCAACGCCAGCCATGCGAAGACATTCGTCATGGATCGAGGATAACCGGCACCGAAAGGGCCCCTTCCCAACAGCGGGAAGGGGCCCTTTCGGTGGGTCAGGAACGCAGATCGGCGATTCGGCCGGCGAGCAACCGGACCGTGGGCAGCTCCACGACCGCCGTCGCCGGGAGGTTCCACCGGGCCGCGATGCGGACCGCGCCCGCGGAACGGCCGCCCAGCTCGAAGAAATTGTCGTCCGCGCCGATCTCGGTGTACCCGAGGGCCGTCGCCCACCGGGCGGCCACCTCCTGCTCCAGGCCCGGCTCCGGCTCCACGAACGGCGTCCCCAGTGCCGGCCGCGGGCGGACCTGGGCCTGCGCCTGAACCGGCGCACCGCCCCGCACCGGGCGGGCGAGCGGCACCCCGGACAGCACCACCTCGGTCAGCTGGTCGGCCGCGGCCACCGCGGCGAGGACCTCCGGCGCGGGGTCCGAAGTGGACACCACCGTCGTCCACCGCCCGCGGCCGGCGAGCCGCGCCACGCGGGCTTCGGCGGCCAGGACGCGGCCGGCGGGATCCGGCGAGACGAGCAGGATTCCCCGCCGTCCGCCCAGGTCCGGCACGTCGTGGTGCACCTCGGCTTCGGCGTGCCCGGCCGGCTCGAACGGCTCGTGGTGCAGGCGCCACGACTGGTCGCCGCGCACCGCCAGCGGGGACTCCGCGTGCAGCACCGCCGCCAGCGCCTGGTCGAGGTCGGCATCCGGCCCCACGTCCACGTGCCGCGGCGTCAACGCCGTGAGACCCGCCTGCGAGGGCGTGGTCAAGTCGGGCCCCAGGACACCCACGGCGCCGGAGGTCAGCGTCACCATCTCCGGCCACAACCCGGCCGCTACCTCGATCTCCCCCGGTGAGCCGCCCAGGGCGAAGCCGTGCACGACCGTCCGCGGGACGACGACCAGCGAACGCGCCAGCGCTGGCAGGTCGCCGGGCCCGACGACGAAGTCGCCGGTGTCCAGGAACTCGAACCCGCTCCCCGGCCGCACGGTGGTCACTTCGCCCCCCGCCAGGGTGACGCGGGCAGCGAGCGCCTCGCCGACCGGATCGGCGGCGAACACCAGCCACGGTCCCGCCGCCCGCAGCCGGCTCTCCAAGCCGACCAGGGGCTGCGGGTCGGGTCGCCACGACGGCACGTGCGCGACCGGGAGTGCGGCGGCCCCCGGGTCGACCCAGAAGCGCTTGCGCTGGAACGGGTACGGCGGCAGCTCCACCCGGCGGCCCTCGCCGCGGTGCAGCGCGGCCCAGTCCACGGTGCAGCCCGCGAGCCACAGCCGGGCCACCACCGCGAGCAGGTCCGCGGCCGACGACCCGCTCTCGACGGCGACCGTTTCCGAGGCGCCCTCGTCCAGCCGGATGCCCAGCCGGGTCAGGCCGGCGGTCAACGCCGACAGCGCGCCGTCGCGCGTGGCCGCCGGCGCGGGGACTTCGGCCCCGGCCAGCAGGCGGTGGGCCGCCTCGGCCGTCGACGCCCAGCCGGAGCCGGTGTCCGCGACCAGCCGGAACCGCGGGTCACGGCGACGCGTCTCGCCGTCGAGCCACCGCTCGGGATCGGCCAGCGCCGCCACCGCGTCCGGCAGGTCCTCGACCACCACCGCCCGGCGCAGCGCGAAGTGACACCGCGACACCTGCAGCGTGAAGGCGACGTCGGCGAGGTCCAGATCCGGGTGCGCGGCCAGGTGCGCGCGCAGCCGCGAGGTCACCTCGTCGAGCGCACCGGCGTCCCCGGCGGAAAACGTGAGCAAGTGCGGACCGCGAGAACGCCGTGGCTCCCGGACCGGCGGCTGTTCCAACACCACGTGCGCGTTCGTCCCGCCGACGCCGAACGAGCTGACACCCGCCCGCCGCGGCGCGCCGTCCGCGGGCCAGGGGACGTCGGTGGGCAGCACGGTGAACCGGTCACCGAGCGCGGGATTGGGGGTGCGGAACCCGGCCGTGCCCGGCAGGACGCCGTCACGCAGGTTCAGCGCCGCCCGGATCAGGGACGTCACGCCGGACGCGCGATCGAGGTGCCCGATGCTCGGCTTGACCGAGCTGAGCACGCACGGTGCCGCGCGTCCCGGCCCGAAAACCCGGTTCAGCGCGGCCAGTTCGATCGAGTCGCCCAGCGGCGTGCCGACGGCGTGGCACTCGACGTACCCCACCGTCTCGGGTTTCACCCCGGCCACGGCCAGCGCGGTGTCGACCACCGCGGCCTGTCCGGCGACCCCGGGCGCGGGGTAGCCGGCGCGGTCACGGCCGTCGTTGTTGACCGCCGAGCCGAGGAGCACCGCGTGCACGACGTCGCCGTCGGCCAGGGCGTCCTCCAGGCGTTTCAGCGCGACGACCGCCGCGCCGGAGCCCATCACCGTGCCGTTCGCCTCCGCGTCGAGGGCGCGCACCCGGCCGTCGGGCGAGAGGATGCTGCCCTCTTCGAAAACGTGGCCGCCGGTCTGCGGCAGCGGCAGCGCGGCGCCCCCGGCCAGGGCCAGGTCGCACTCGTAGGTCAGCAGGCTCTGGCACGCCAGGTGCACCGCGACCAGCGACGTCGAGCAGTACGTCTGCACGGTGATCGCCGGGCCGCGCAGGCCCAGCTTGTACGACACGAGCGACGTCAGCGAGTCGCGCTCCACCCCCGCGGACAGCAGGGGCTTGCCGCCCGGTTCCCCGGCCAGGCCGGGCAGGTTGCGGGTCAGGTAGTCGGGGAACGCGCAGCCGGCGAACAGCCCGACGGGCACCCCGGGATCCGTCGGCCGGTAGCCGGCCCGTTCCAGGGCTTCCCACGAGCACTCCAGCAGGAGCCGGTGGTGCGGTTCCAGGGTTTCCGCCTCGCGCGCGGACAGCCCGAAGGCGGCGGCGTCGAACATCTCGACGCCGCCGGCCACCGGCCCGCCGACGCGGACGTGGCCCGGGGTGGCCGGATCCACGCCCGCGGCGGCGAGCTCTTCGTCGGTCAGCTCGCGCAGGCCGGGGAGCCCGGCCGCGAGGTTGCGGCGCAGCTGCTCGACGTCGGCGGCGCCCGGGAAGCGCCCCGCCATCCCGACGAGCGCCACGGCCGATTCGTGTGCCGGTTCCGTCATGGCCGTCCCTCCAGTGGGTCAGAGCAGGTGGCTGCGGCCCCAGCCGTGGGCCAGCCGGTAGGTGGCGAAGGCGCCGGTGGCCAGGCCGATCGCGAGCACGATCAACGCCGGGCGCAGCATCGCTTCGGCGTTGCCCGCCATGGCCGCGCGGATGAGCGACAGCCCCCAGTAGCCCGGGGAGAACGGCGCGGCCGCCTGCGCCCACGGCGGCATCAGCGACACCGGCAGCAGCGAGCCGCCGAGCGAGCTGATGGTGATCGCGCCGAGGTCGACGGCGACGATCAGATCGCCGCGGCTGCGGACCACAGTGGACAGTGCGGCCCCCATGGCCAGCAGCATGAAGCCCCACAGGCACATCGCGCCGAACACCAGGCCGGGCGACACCGGGAACGGCATCCCGACGACGAGCCAGCCGTAGATGATCAGGACGCCCTGCTGGATCAGCAGCACGACGAACACCGGGACGGCCTTGCCGATCAGCAGCTCCGCGCGGGCCGCGCGGCTGGCGCGCAGCCGGTCCCAGGTGCGCCACTCGCGTTCGACGAAGATCGCGTTGCCCACGATCGCCATCGCGAACACCGAGAACATCACCAGCTGCCCGGTGACGGCCTCGACCGCACCGGTGCCCAGCGCCTTCACGTACAGCGGCTGGAACAGCACCATGAAGATCATCGGCGTGATCAGGTAGCTGATCAGCTGCGACGGGTCGCGCAGGCGCAGGATCGCGTTGTAGCGGACGAGGGCGCCGGCCCGGGAGAGGGAGTCAGTGCGCGTCGACATCGGTCACCGCCAGGGAGTGGTAGAGGTCGTCCAGGCTGGGGTTGCGCAGCTCGACGGATTCGACCGGCCGCGTCACCGTGGGCAGCAGCTCCAGCAGCGTGCCGGTCGGGTCGGTGGTCGAGACGGCCAGCTGCTCGTCGGCGGTGCGCACGCGGACCTCGCCGGGCAGGCCCGACAGCAGCTCGTCGGCGCCGCCGCGCGCGATCACCCGGCCTTCGGCGGCCACCGCGATCGTGGCCTGCAGGTCGGTCAGTTCGGTCAGGTAGTGGGTGGTGTAGACCACTGCGGCTCCCTCGCCTGCTCGTTGCTTGACCACGTCGAGCAGCGCCTGACGGGTCTCGGGGTCGGCACCGGCGGTCGGCTCGTCGAGCAGCAGCAGCGCCGGCCGGTGCACCAGCGCCGTCGCGGCCTGCGCCCGCCGCTGCTGGCCACCCGAGAGCAGGCCGCACGTGCGGTTCAGGAAGGTCTCCAGCCGCAGCGCGGCGGTGAGGTCGTCGATGGCCGAGCGCAGCGCGGCCCGGCGCAGCCCGGCCAGGCGGCCGTAGAGCTCCAGGTGCTCGCGCACGGTCAAGGGGCGGTAGAGCGCGATGTGCTGCGGGGAGATGCCGATGCGGTCGCGGGCGCGCGTCGGCGATTCGCCGTCGACGAGCACCGTTCCGCTGTCCGGGCGCAGCAGCCCGGACACCATTTCGACGAAGGTGGTCTTGCCGGCGCCGTTGTGGCCGACCAGCCCGACGATCTCGCCCGCGGCGACCTCGAGGCTGAAGCCGTCGAGGGCCTGCACTTCGTCATAGCGTTTCCGGAGGTCGATTGCTTGCAACATAGGGATCGCTCCTTGCGATTCACGGCTCTTGGACTGTCGCACGAGGACGGCCGGGGCGGCGCTCCCCCGCGGTGGCAGGAAACTGCCGTCATTCGGTGCCGGCAGGCACCGCGTCGAGCGCCGCGCGCAACGCGACGCGGTCGAACTTGCCGTTGACCGACCGGGGCAGCTTCGGCAGCACCTCGATCCGCCGCGGCAGCATGTACGCGGGCAGTTCCTTCGCCAGCGCCCGGGAAATCGCCTCCGGGTCGGCCTCGGGCGCGACCGCCAGCACGATCCGGTGGCCCAGCACCGGGTCCGGCACGCCGAACGCGGCCGCCTCCCCCACCAGGCCCGTCGCGTAGGCGGCCTCCTCGACCTCGGCGGGGCTGACGCGGTAGCCCGACGTCTTGATCATCTCGTCGGTCCGGCCGACGAAGTAGAGGAACCCGTCCTCGTCGCGGTAGACGGTGTCGCCGGACCACACGGCGATTTCCGGGCGCACCAAGCCGTCCGGGCCCGGCACCGGGCGGAAGCGCTCCGCCGTGCGCCCGGGGTCGTTCCAGTAGCCGAGCGCCACGAGCGCGCCGCGGTGCACCAGCTCGCCGTGCTCGCCGGGCAGGCAGGGCGTGCCGTCGGCGCGCAGCACGAGGACTTCGGCGTTGGGGATGGCCTTCCCGATCGAGCCCGGACGGCGGTCGGCCTCGGCCGGGTCGAGGTAGGTGGAGCGGAAGGCCTCGGTGAGGCCGTACATCAGGAACGGTTGCGCCGCCGGGAAGATCCGGCGCAGCTTGGCCAGCGTGGCGCGCGGCATGCGGCCGCCGGTGTTGGCGAAGTACCGCAGCCGCGCGGTCGCCTCGGCGGGCCACTCCTGCGTCACCAGTTGCAGCCACAACGGCGGCACGCAG
Source organism: Amycolatopsis sp. NPDC004772 (assembly GCF_053601215.1). Lineage (NCBI taxonomy): Bacteria > Bacillati > Actinomycetota > Actinomycetes > Pseudonocardiales > Pseudonocardiaceae > Amycolatopsis > Amycolatopsis sp. NPDC004772. The sequence continues at coordinate 97,337 of NZ_JBSGBK010000020.1, read as the reverse complement.
GTCAGCGCGGTGACGCGGTGGCGGGCGCAGAGCCGCACGATTTCCTTGGGCAGCAGGTAGTTCACGAGCACCACGTGCGCCCCGGCGGCGAACGCGGTGGTGAGCTGGCTGAACCCGGCGTCGAAGCTCAGCGGCAGGGCGGCGAGCACGACGTCGTCGCGCGTGTGGCCGAGGTACTCCGCCACACTCGCGGCGCCGGCGAGCAGGTTGCGGTGGGACAGCACGACCCCCTTGGGGCCGCCGGTGCTGCCGGAGGTGTACATGATGGCGGCCGGGTCCTGGTCGATCACCCCGCCGGGCACCGCGTCCGGCCCGGCCGCGGTCAGCGCGTCCCACTCGGGCCGTCCGAACACCACGACCGGGGTGTTCCCGGGCACGGCCTCCCGGACCGTCGCCAGCCGCTCGGCGGTCGTGAGCACCACCTTCGGGGTGCAGTCGGTGGCGACGTGGGCGATGTGCCGGCCCTTGAACAGCGGGTTCAGCGGCACCAGCACCGCGCCGGCGGCCGAAGCGGCGAACAGCGCGACCACGGTCTCCAGGCGCTTCTCCGCGTACACCGCCACCCGGTCGCCGCGGCGGACGCCGAGCCGGTGCAGGCCGTGGGCGACGCGCGCGACCTGGTCGGCGAGCTCGGCGTAGGTCAGCGTCCGGTCCTTGTACGTCAGGGCCGGGTCGCCGGGCGCGCCGCGGGTGAGGAGCTGGTCGAGCCGCACCGGGGCGGCCGCCTCAGACATCGGCGGGCTCCGGGGCGACGAACTCCGCGACGGCCGCCCACAGGCTGCCCGCGGTGGCGAAGGTGTCCTCGGTGAGCAGTTCGTCGGGCAGCTCGAAGTCGAAGGTCTCCTCCAGGTCGGTGACGAGCTGCACCACGCCCATCGAGTCGAGCCCGAGCGCGGCGAGGTCGTCGTCCTCGGCGATCCGGTCCCCGAGCGCGTACGGCAGGTGCGCGATCAGGATCTCGAGGAACCCCGGCGGGATGGGGAGTGTGTCAGGCATTTCGTCACCCTGTTTCGCTTTCGGCGGTCAACCGTGTCCCCCCGAGGACACCACTGGCCGGAATCACCCGGCCATCACCGCGCTCTCATCGCGCCACCACCGGGCGAGAGCGGCGTGAGAGCGCCCCGAGAAGACCGGCTGCGACGGTGGAAAGTGCCAGAAGCGAGACCTTTGGAGGCACGATGTCGACGGCCACCCTTCCGCCGCTCGGGGCGTTCTCCGTGCCCGAGCCCGACCCCGAAGCCGAGCTGTACCGCTACGCGGCGCGCTGCGGCCGGATCTCGTCCGTGGACACCGCCGCGGCGCACCTCGGCCTGCCCGCCGACACGGTCCACGCGGCCGCGGCCAGGCTCGTCGAGCTGCACCTGCTGCGCGCGGTCGCCGACGGCTTCGTCCCCCGGGAACCCTCGGCGGCCGCGGAGCTCGTCGTGACGCCGCTGGAGCGCGCGATGTACGAGCGCCGCGAAATGGCCGACCGCCTGCGCGAGCGCATCGACGGCATCACCCGCGCCCCGGCCGGCGCCGCGGGCACGCTCGACCGCCTGGAGGGTGTCGCCGAGATCCGCGGCCTGATCAAGCTGGCGGCCGAGGTCTGCCGCGACGAACTGGTGGTCCTCCACCCGGGCGAGGCGGCCGACGACCTGGTCGACGAGCTGCTGGACGCGTGCTATTCGGTGCTGGGCGACGGCGTCGGCGTCCGGGTGGTCTGCCCGCACCGCAGCCGCGCCGGCTACGCGGCCCGCGCCCGGTTGACGCAGCTCGCGGGCCGCGGCGCGCAGATCCGCACGCTGAGCCGCGTCCCGGAGGCGGCGGTGGTCTTCGACCGGTCCCTGGCGGTGACGCTGGACGTCGCCGACCTGTCCGCCCGCCGCGTCCGCGACCAGGGCATGGTGCGCTTCCTGCTGGGCCTGTTCGACCAGTTGTGGGACGGCGCCACCCCGTTCGCGGCCGAGGACCAGGGCTACAGCGGCGAGATCGCCCACGACATGCAGCAGACGATCGCCCGCCTGATGGCCCAGGGCCTGACGGACGAGGTCGTGGCCCGGCGGCTGGGGATGTCGGTGCGGACCTGCCGGCGGCACATCGCCGCGATGCTGCAGAACCTCGACGCGGTGTCCCGCTTCCAGGCCGGGGTGCAGGCGGCTTCGCGCTTCACGCTCGCCTGAGGCGCCGCCCGGCCCCAAAGCGCCCCAATGTGGCGTTGGTTGCGTTGGACGCACCCGCGCGAGAAGGGGCCTTCCACTTGCGGAAGGCCCCTTCTCCTTGCCCGCCCTACCATCCGGCCGCCTCGGCGACGACGCCGTAGGTGTGCCGCAGGTCGGTCATCCGGTAGATGCCGGCCTCCGGGATGCGGATGCCGTACCGGTGCTCGATCCGGGCGAGCAGCTCGATCACCACCACCGACGTGACCCCCAGATCGCCCGCGAACGATGCCGCGGCGGCCACTTCGGTCGGGGGAACCGAGAACAGGTCGGCGGCCAGGACCGCCAGTTCGTCGAAGCGGGCCGGGACCGGGGCGGCCGGAGCGGGCTCCGCCGCGCGGCGGAACGGGCGGGGCGGGCGGGCACACCCCGCCGCCGCGACCGCGACCACCAGGTCGGCCTGGTGGCTCAGCGTCACCACGATCTCCTCCAGGCCGGCCTCGTCCGCGATCTCCGCCGCTCCCCCGCCCAGCGTCACCAACGGCGCTCCCCAGTCGTCGTTGGTGACCTCGATGTCACGCCAGCGCAGGCCCTGGCCGAAGCCGCGGCCCAGCATCTTGCAGGTGGCCTCCTTGACGGAAAACCGCCCGGCCAGCCGTTCCAGGGACCGTTCGGCACCCATCCGGGCGGCCTGCTCCAGCTCCACCGGGGTGAAGACCAGCGTCCGGTAGCGCTGGTGCGCCGCGACCTCCGCGAACCGCGGGATCGACATCAGGTCCACGCCGATTCTCATCCACTCCGCCCCCCGAGCAGGCTCGCCGTGGCCGCGGGCACCAGCCGCAGCGCGGTGACGTCCACCGCGACCAGGGACAACCAGCCCTCGCGCAGCGGCCCGCGCGTGTGCAGCAGGACGCGCTCGCCGTCGGCGACCACCCCTTCGGCCACCGCCGCGCAGAACGCCAGCCACGCGTCGCACGGGCCGCGGCCGGTGAACCGGTGGTCACCGGTCAGCGCCGGTTTCCCTTCCCCACAGCCGGAAACGGCCAGCGGGGAGGCCCCGCGGCGCACCCGGACGCCGACCGCCGCGAACCGCGGCTGGCCGCAGGCCGCGTCGGCGAACAGCGGCTCGTCGCAGATGACCGCCGTCGCCTCGCTCTCGACCGCCCACTCCAGGAGCCCGAAGACGGCCGTGCCGCCGAGCTCGTCGAGGTGCGAAAGACCGACGTCCTCGCCCTCCCAGCCGCTGCGGTGCACCAGCCCGGCCAGGGCGGCGACGTTCGGATCGCGCAGCGGCCCGGAACGCACGAAGAACAGCGGCTGCGGCACGGCGGGCGGGCCGAGGGCGGCCAGCACCTGCGCGGTGACGTCGACGTCGTCGTCCTCCGGGATCCGGACCATCAGGCGCGACAACGGAATCCCGGCCGCGGCCAGCCGTTCCGGCGGCACCAGGTCGGCGGCTCCGGGCAACGTCGACAGCGGCACGTACTCCTCGCGCCGGGCGGAGGCGAACGCGATCGTGTCGATCCCGAGGTCAGGCATCGGCGTCTCCCGCCTGGTACCCGCGCGCCACGTGCAGGCGGTGGATGTTGCTGGTGCCCTCCATGAACTCGAACGCGTGCACGTCCCGCGTCCACTTCTCCAGCAGCGGGTGCTCGATCAGGCCGGCCGGGCCCAGCGCGGCGGACGCCCAGTGCGCGGTGCCCACCGCCAGCCCGATCGCGCCGAGCTTCGCGGCGCTGGAGAGGTAGCCGCGCTCGGGGTCGCGGTCGATCCGCGCCGCCGCCTCGTACACCAGCTCGCGGCCCGCTTCGGCGCGGGCGAGGGCGAGCTGGCCGCCGGGGGCGTTCTTGCGGTGCTCCAGCACGTATTCGACCATGGCGAGGGCCGTGCCCACGGCGGACGCGGCGATCCGCACCCGCATGTGGTTGAACGTCGTGATGGCGGCGAAGATGCCCCGCCGTGTCGCCGGCAGGTGGTCGCCGAGCATGCGGCCGGCGGGGATGGCGACGTCCGAAAAGGACAGTCTGCTGATGTAGGCGCCGCGCAGGCCGATCATCTCGAGCTTCTCGCCGTGCCAGCCGGGCGCCGGGAGCTCGACCAGCGCCGCGCGGATCGACAGTGCGCCGCGGCCGGTGCGGCCGAACACCACGCCGACGCTGCCGCGGGCGGCGTTGCCGACGTAGCACTTGCCGCCGTGAAGCCGCCAGCCGTCGCCGTCACGCTCGAAGCGGGTCTCCATCGCCGTCGCGTCGTTGCCGCGGCCCTCTTCGGTCATCGCGAAGAACGACCAGCGGCGGCCGCCGTGCATCCGGGTGAAGAACCACTCCTGCTGCTCGGGCGTGCCGAGCAGCTCGACGAACACCCCGGCCAGGCCGGGTGACGGACAGGCGAGGATAGCGCCGACGTCGCCGCGGGCCAGTTCGATCAGGCCGGCCACGTTCTCCAGGCACGAGCCGCGCTCCATCGCGCGCAGCAACGGCGTCGACGGCAGCGACTCGCGGTACTGCGGCGGGGTGTCGGCCTGCCGGACCATCTCGAACACGGGCGAGCCGTAGTGCTCGTCCATCGCGTCCGGGTCGACGTCGATGGCCAGGGCGCGGGACCGCAGGTCGGCGGCCGCCTCCCGGCTCAGGTCGCGGACCGCGCGGACGCGGTCGCTCAGCTCGATCATGCCGGTTCTCCTTCCGGTTCCCGGTCCACCCAGGTGCCGGCCACCAGGGCCGAGACGTAGAGCGACCGCGCGGGTGAGGTGGCGAGGAAGCCGGAGGCACCGAGGTGCTGGGCCACCCGCCAGCCCAGTTCGTCCAGTTCGCGGTGGACGTCGGCGACGGCGACCGGGTGCCGCTGCGAGCGCACCTGCGCGCGCAGCCGTTCCACCGCGGCCATCACCTCCCCGATCGCGCCGACGATCAGCTGCTTGCGGATCAGCGGTTCGTCGCCGCTGGTGCGGTTCGACAGGTGCTCGACGACGTGGTCGAGCACCGAGCGCAGCACCCCGAGCCGGACCGCGGCCAGGTGCCGGCCGAAGTCGGCCAGCTCGTGGGCGTCGCGCTCTTCGCGGGGACGGCCGGGGCAGGCGAGGAAGACGATGTCCTCGCGGTCGGCCAGGCTGTGCGTGCGCACTTCGGCGCCTTCGGGGACGGCCGCGGCGGGCACGGCCGCGTACCGGCCGGGGGCCAGCCGGTCGGCCGGGGTGGCGGGCAGGGCCCGCGCGAGACCGGCGGCGAGGCCGTCGCTGCGTGCGGTTCGCTCGCATTCGAGCAGGCTGGTGCTCACTTCTCCTCCACGACCTCGACGATCACCGACTGGAAGTAGGCGCCCTGGCCCACGGAGACCAGGGCGCAGCGCTGCCCGGGACGCAGCCGTCCGGCCGCGTCGGCGTGCTGCAGGGCGAGCAGCGAGTCGACCCCGAAGTTGTGCCCGCGCTCGGCGACCAGGTCCAGGGGGATCTTCTCGAACGGGAACCCGGACAACCCGCTGAACGTGCGCCAGAACATCCGGTTGGACAGGTCCGGCAGCACCCAGTCCACATCGGACAGCGTGAGGCCGGCGTCCCGCGCCGCGGCGCCCACCACGGCGACCGCCTGCTCGCAGCAGACCTTGCCGAAGAGGGTGAACTCCTCCTTGGTCATCCGCAGGCTGCGGTGGAACCGCGTGTCGCGGGTGCTCGCGCCGCCGAGGTAGCGGTAGCGCGCGGGCCCGTTTTCCACCACGAGGGCCGCCGCGGTGTCGCCCGCGACGGTGGTGCCCGGGATGTAGCGGCCGCGGTCGCTGGCGCTGCCCTGGTCGCCGCCGAGCACGAGCACCCGGTCGTCCGGGGCCGCCCCGGGCCGGGCCAGGTAGCGCCGGGCGAGTTCGACCGAGCGCAGCACCGACGTGCAGTTCACGTGCGACACCCCGAAGAACGGGACGCCGGGCAGGCCGAGCGCGTCGCGCAGCCGGTCCGGGAACTCGCCGCACAGGTCGAGCTCGGCGATGAGCAGGGTGTGGCCGTAGAGCACCAGGCTCGCCGGCCCGCCGCCGAGCGCGGCCCGCCCGGCCTCGGCCAGGTGGTCCGCCATCCGCTCGCCCGGCGCGAGCACCGGGCTGTCGCGCAGGCCGTAGATGCGGCCGAACATGCGCCGCTCCAGCGGTTTGGCGCCCGACCGCACGAGCACGTCGTCGACGGCCTCGACCCGGCCGGGCAGCCGCACGGCGACCCGGGACAGCCCCGTGTCCATCAGTGCTCCCTCCCCGGCACGAGCAGGCAGCTGCAGAACGTGCCGCTCGCCGGCTCGAAGTCGGCCAGCAGCACCGGCTCCTCCAGGGGCCACCGGCGGGCGAGACCCGCCCACACGCCCGTGCACCACAGGTCCGGCACCGCCTCGACGCGCCCGGCGTACGGCGTGCCCGCGAGCCGCTTGGCGAGGCCCGCTCCGGCCAGCACCGCCACGCCCGGGTGCCGGTACAGCACGTCCGCCAGCGCCAAGGTGGCGCTGTGCGGCCCGGTCCCGCCGAGGCGGACCTCCTCCAGTTCCGTCACCGCGACGTCGCCGGTCGCGCCGGCCTGCAGCAGCACCGCCGCGTCCGGGCGGTGGGTGGCCGGGTGGCCGCTGTCCCACAGCACGGCGTTCTGGTCGTACACCAGCAGCGCCGCCGAGGTCGCCTCGCCGAGCCGGCACATCCCGTCCAGCAGGCGCAGGGCCGTGAACGCGGCACCCGGTCCCGGCCCGGCGACCGAGCACGGTTCCGGGTTCCCGGGCAGGCGGCCGGCCAGGTAGCAGCCGGCGACCTCGGAGTGGTACAGGTCGGGCGAGTGGTAGGCGAGCACCACCGCGTCCAGCGGCGGCAGCGGGGCGCCCGCATCCGCCAGGAGGACCTCGGTCATCTCGATGAACCCGTTGCCGGTGCGGGCCAGGAAGTCCTCCTGGTCCGCCGCGGCGCCGAAGGTCTCGACCATGAGCCGCGCCAGCTCGGGGCGCATCCCGAACACCGGCTTGGCGCGCTCGGTGAACACCCGGTGCGTCACACCGCTCAGGTGCACCCCGGCCGGGCGCGGGGGTACCGCCGCCCGGCCCGGCGGGGCAAGCGTTTGCAGGGACATGGCGTCAGACCGCCGCGGCGGCCCTGGCGAAGGCCGACTCGATGTAGTCGGTCAGGCTGCCGACCGTGCGGAAGACCTCCGGGCCGAGCTCGTCCGGGTCGATCTCGAGGCCGATCGTGTCCTCGAGGCTCATCAGCAGCTCGATGACGCTCGTGGAGTCGAGCGCCAGGTCCTCGAACAGGCGCAGCTCCGGGGTGACGCCGCCGATCTCCTTGTTGAGCACGGCGGACAGGGCGATCTCCAGGTGGGCGACGATCTCGGTGCGGTTCATCTCGGCTCACTTCCCATGCTGTCGGTAAGGGGCTGGTGCAGGTGCTGCTTGCGCAGCAGGTCCGCGGGCTCGTCGCGATCGCGGACCAGGTAGGCCGCACCCCCGCGGACGAGCACCTCGGCGGGGAACCCGTGGCTGAGGAACAGCCCGGGCGAGGCCGACGGCCCGTAGGCGCCGGAGTTCAGGACGCCGACCAGGTCGCCGGCGCGCAGGTCGGGCAGCTTCACCTGCTTGAGCAGGGTGTCGTTGGGCGTGCACAGCGGCCCGGTGACGGTCCACGGACCCGGCTCGACGGTGTCGTCGGTGTCGTCCCCGGCGTCGCGCGGGGTGAGCAGCACGGCCGGGAAGTTGCGCTTGACGAACGAGCCGATGCCGACGGCCGCCATGTGGTGGTGGGTGCCGCCGTCCGCGATCGCGAACCGCTCCCCCATCGACTCCTTGACGTACCGGACGCCGAGCACGTAGACCCCGGCGCGGCCGGCCAGGAACCGGCCGGACTCCATGATCAGCCGGGTCGCCGGGTGCGCCCGGTGGAACGCCTCCAGCATCGGGTTGATCTCGGCGGCCACGTCGGCGGCTTCGAGGTCGTCCTCGCCCTCGAAGTAGGCGACGCCGAGGCCGCCGCCGATGTCGACGGCTTCCAGCCGGATCCCGGTCTCCGCGGCCACCCGCTCGGCCAGGTCGAGGGCGTAGCGCGTGTTCTTGCCGATGACCTCGGCGTCGAGGATGCGGGTGCCCATGTAGACCTGGATGCCGGCGACGTCGGCGTGGCGGTACTCCGCCAGCCGCGGCCCGGCGGCGAGGACCTGGGCCTCGTCGATGCCGAACTGGCGGGGCTTGCCGCCCATGGTGAGCCGGGACCCGCTGATCGCGCAGGTCGGGTTGATCCGCAACAGCACCCGCTGCTGCTTGCCGAGTTCGGCGCCGAGCCGTTCGATGTCGTCCAGCTCGTCGAAGGACTCGCAGACGATGGCGTACACGCCGGTGTCCAGGCACGCCCGCAGCTCATCCTGGCTCTTGCCGGGGCCGAGGAAGATGATGTCATCCGGCCGGGCCCCGGCTTTCAGCACGGTCTGCAGTTCCACAATGGACGAAACCTCGGCCCGCGCGCCGCCGCCGTGCAGGGCGGCGAAGACGCTGATGTTCGGGTTCGCCTTCAGCGAGTAGAACACCTCGATCGCCGGGTGCAGCACCGCGCGCAGGCCGGTGATGGTCGCGTGCAGGACGTCGCCGTCGTAGACGTACAGCGGCGTGCCGAAGCGCGCGGCGAGGTCCGGGTAGTCGATGTCGGTCATGCGTTTTCCCCTGCCATGACGCCGAGGCGGCGCTCGGCCTCGGTCCGGACGGCGAGGGCCTCCTCCGGCGAGTCCCCGACGCAGATCGCGTAGAGACGGCCGTGGAAGGAGCCCTCGCCGGTGGCCGCGGCGTTGAGCGTCGCGAAGTTGTTGACCAGTACGCCGGTGTCGCCGGCGCCGGTGAAGAACAGGTCGCCGAGTGCGGTCTCGACCTCGGCGAAGGTGTGCTCGCGCTGGAGCTTCAGCGAGAAGGTGGCCGCGATGGCGTGCCGGCCCTCGGGGATGAACTTCTCGGCGATCCGGCTCTGGTAGGTCGACATGTTGAACCGGGCGTTGATCTCCAGGCACGGGTAGAGCGTGCCGTCCGCGGAGAGCATCGCGTCGACGCCGACCATGCCGAAGAAGCCTTCGTCGTGCAGCGCCCGCCCGATCTTCTCGACGGCTTCGGCCAGTTCCCGGGCCGCGACCGGCGGCAGCTCGACCGGGAAGCGGTGGCCCTGGTGGACGCCGTTCTTCAGCACGGCGGCCTTGACCGTCTCGAACCGGACCCCGCCGGTGCGGGAGACGACGAACTGGTAGTTGAGGTCCTGGGCGTGCTCGATCCAGGACTCGACGACCAGGTTCGCCGGCGCGTCGGCCCCGCGGCGCTCGATCAGGCGCAGCAGGCGGTTCGCGCCGCGCTCGTCCTCGACGACGACCATGCCGCGGCCGGAGACGCCGAGCGACTCCTTGACCACGACCCGGCCGCCCAGCACCAGCTGCGCGGTGAGGGCCTCGCGCAGCTCGCCGACCGTGTGCACCACCCGGCCGGGCACCTGGCGCAGGCCGAGCGAGTCGACCAGGCCGCGGCTGAACACCTTGCCGTTGACCGCCTTGCAGATCTGGGCGGTCGAGCCGGCCAGCGGCAAGCCACTTTCCTTGGCCAGGGCCTCTTCCGACGCCGAGATGCCCAGCGGCATCAGGTAGGTGTTGCCGTCGGCCAGCTCGCGCAGCTTGCCCAGCAGCTCGGGCGAGTCGAGCGCGTCCTCGGTCACCATCGCGTCCGGGTCGTTGCGCTCGGCGATCAGCGTCGAGCCGTCGGCCGCGCCGATCCGGGCGAGGTAGCCGGCGAACGCGGCGTCCATGGGTGCCTTGAGCACCACCAGGTCGCCCTCGCCGGCGAGCAGCGCGCCCATCTCCTCCATGCGGTTGACCGTGGCCCCCGCGAACGAGATGCCGGCGCCGGGCAGTTTCGGCTCGCCCACCGCCCAGCTGCGCTCCACCTCGAAGTTGTTGACGAAGACGAACCGCGCACCGGCGTCGCCGGTGAGGTCCTTCTTCAGCCGTGCCACGAAATTCATCCCTGGTTCCCTTCTCCGATCTCGACGACGGCCGCCGCGAAGGTCGCCCCGAGGCCGGCCGAAGCCAGCAGCACGAGGTCCCCCGAATCGACCCGCCCGTCCGCGCGCGCCGCCGCCAGGTTGATGAACGGGTCGGAGCTGTAGCAGTGGGCGTACTTCCCGACGTTGTCGAGGAACACGCGGTCCCGCGGCACGCCGAGCGCGCCGGTGATGCGTTTCCACGACAGCTTGTTGACGTTGTGCGGCAGGATGGCGGCGATGTCCGCGGGGGCGACCCGGGCGTCGTCGAGGGCGTCCTGCATGACCTGGGCGAGCGCGTCCGGGTAGACGTGCTTGTACCGCAGCTGCAGGGCTTCGTCGCAGTCGATGCCCCGGTAGAACTCGCCGAGCACGGTGAGCGCGCGCCCGAGGACGCGGTCGCCGCGCGGGTCCGGGCCGAGCAGCACCGCGGCGGCGCCGTCGCCCTGGATCGTGGTGTCGCGGATGAGGCGGGCCTCGTGCATCAGCACCTTGTCGCCGGTCAGCACGAGCACGCGGTCGCCGGGGGCCGCGGTGGCCAGCAGCGAGCGGGCGACGTGCAGGGCGTGGATGCCGACCACGCAGTTGAGGTGCGACAGGCTGAACGCGGTCGCGCGGTGCAGCTCCAGCCGCGTCCGCACGTCCTCGAGGAGGCCGGGCGTGGCGACGGCGACGTGCTGCATGGTGTGCGCGTGGACCAGGAACCGGACCGAGTCGCGGTCGGTTCCGGCCAGCACGCGCTCCCCCGCGCCGGCCAGCAGGTCGGCCAGTTCGAGGCCGTCGGCGACGGCGACCCGGTCGAGGCCCAGGAAGCGGGTGAAGAAGCGCAGCTGGGTCGCGTCGAGGCCGAGCGGGCCGGCCAGGTCGGCGACCGGCAGGCTCGTCTCCGGCACGAACGACGCCACCCGTTCCAGGCGCGGTGCTTCGAGCAGGGACATGATTTCCTCCTCTTCGTCCGGCTCAGCCGCGGGCCGGCACGAGTTCGTGCGCGAGCGCGGACAGGGGGCGGGTGGTGGTGAACGGGACGAGCCAGGCCGACCAGCCGCGTTCGTGCAGGGCTTCGACCACGCGGGGCAGCCGCAGCACGCGCCCGCCCGCGGCGAGGTAGCTGCGAGCCGGGTCGACGTCGGCGAGGCCGTTCACCTCGGCGACGACCTCGGTGAGGACGCGTTCGGCGGGCGCGGTCCCGGTCGGCCCGGGCTCGCCGGGTGCGGCTTTCGGCGCCCCCGGCGGGGCGAAGCCGATGAGCGCGGCGGCCTCGCTGACGCGCAGGTCGGTGCCGGGGTCGCGGTGCGCCTCGACGAGCCGCGCGTAGCCGCGCAGGAAGTGTTCGACGGCGCCGGCGTCCATCACCGCGTCCAGAGCCTGCAGGGCGAGCGTGATGCCGTCGGCCCATTCGTAGACGCGCAGGTAGCTGTCGGAGCCGGCGAGCGCCCAGTCGGCGGGGGCGGCGTTGACCGCGTACCGGTCGCGTTGGGTGCGGCAGGAGCGCGGCGCGTTGTCGAGGAAGTTCAGCTCGGCGACCACACGCGTCCCGTGCCGCGCACTCTCCTCGTAGACGCGGTCGTAGGGTACGTGCGCGTTCGCCATCGCCTCGCTCACGCGGACGGCGGACTCCTGGACGACGGCCGAGAACCGCGGGTCGCCGCCGAGGTCGGCGAGCACGGGGGTCGGGTAGGACAGGCAGGTGACGGCGCCACCGAAGCCGCTGGCGTCGCGCTGGCTGGTGTACATCCGGTGCGCCACCAGGGTTTCGCCGGTGTAGGCGGCGAGCGTGACGGCGTAGGCGGCGAGGTGCACGGCCGAGGGCCACACGTGCTCGCGTGCCGCGATCGCCCGGGCCGCGGACAGCAGCGTCGGGACCGTGAAGGAGGCGCTGTGTGCGGCCTCGGATGCCTTGCGGCGCTTGGCGAAGACGTCTTCGGGGAGTTTCCGGACGATCTCACGCCAGTGGCTCAGCGCGGGTTCGACGTCGGCATCGGTGCGGCTCTCCTCGAAGCGCGCGAGGTCCACCGGCTGGTGCTCCACCGGGTCCAGCACGGCGGGCCGGCCTGCGGTGCGCGCGGCGAGCAGCTCGTCGAGCTCGGCGGCCAGCCGGTCGAGGGCGACGTCGTCGAAGGCGAGGTGGTTGAAGACCAGGTGCAGCCGGACGAGCCGGCCGCCGCCGGTGACCACGCAGGCCCGCATCGGCCACTCGCGGGCCAGGTCGAACGGGGTGCGCGTGAGCCGCGCGATGACGTCCACGGCGTCCTCCACGGTCGCCTCGACGACCGGCTGCGGCGCCGGCGGCTGCACGAGCTGGCGCGGCCAGGCGTGCCCGTCGGCGGCGGTGCCGGTCAGGTCGTAGACGGTGCGCAGGATTTCGTGCCGGCGCACCAGGTGCGTCAGCGCGGCGCGGACGGCCGCGACCGTGCAGCCCGCGGGCAGCGGGTAACTGGTGCCGATGTGCGCCTCGTGCCGCGACCGCGCCGGCACCCGCAAGTACCGCAGCAGGTGGTGGTGCTGTCCCCAGCAGAGGTTCGCGCTCTTCGCCACGTGTCCTCCAACCGTGAATCGTCGTACGCCGATGGTGGGCGGTGCGGGCGGAAATGGTTAGCCCCTGGCGGTGGCACGTTCTCCGTGGCACGAAGATGACACCGGAGCGCGAAGGGTTTTCCTTGACCCGCAACGGTTCGTCGGTGAATCTGGGTTGGCCCCACCGGAACGCAGGAATTGCACACCGGATCTGCGGGGGAATCCCAACAAAGGAATGAGGTAGCCCCATGTCGAAGGAAGCTTCGAAGGTCGCCAGCAAGGTCGCGTCGAAGGTCGCCAGCAAGGAGGCCTCCAAGGTCGCGTCGAAGGTCGCCTCCAAGGAGGCGTCCAAGGAAGCCTCGAAGGTCGCCTCCAAGGAGGCGTGACCTCCCGGCGGGCCGGCGGCGCACGCAAGCGCCGCCGTCCCGCCGACCGGTCGTGAGTGGGAAACAGTGTTCTAACCCTGTTTCCCACTCACGACCGGCTGCGGCAGACCACCTACCCGCACCAGCCCACCAGCCCGGGAGGGGCCATGACCTCGATCGCGCCCGTCAAGATGCCGGCCGAGCGTGCGCTGCCGCGCTGGTCGGCCCGCTCCTGCGCGGACGCCGACCGGGCGGCCGTGCTCGCTCTCTTCACCGATCCCGGCTTCTTCTTCCGCACCGACCGGCCCGAAACGCGGCCCGAGTGGGAGATCCTCCGGCTCCTCGGCGACGACACCCGCGTGCTCTGCGCCGACGGCCGGCCCGTCGGCCTCTACGCCCTGGAGCACGAGGGCAGCGAGCACGGCTGCCACTACGTCCTGCACCTGCGCCTGCGCTCGGACACCCCGACCCCCTGGTGGTGCGACGCCTACCGCGAGATCGTGCGGGCGCTGCGGTGGCGCCACGAGCTGGTGCGGCTGTCGGTCCGGTTCCCCGAGTTCGACCCGGCCGGCCTCGCCTTCGCGCGGGCGGCCGGGCTCACCGAAGAGGGCACGCTCGCCGGCGTGACCACCCAGGAAGGCCGTCGCCGCGGCACGGTCTTCTTCTCCCAGGTCGAGGCGACGTCATGAAACTGCGCGGATACCGCGGCACCGACCGCGGGCTGCTGAGCGGGCCGTGGCTCGCCGGCGAGCTGCTCGGCCTGCCGATCGGCGACTGGCCCGCGCTCGCCGAACCGACCACGGTCCCCCCGCCCACCGGCGACGACGAGGAGCTGTGCGTCACCGACGACGCCTTCGTCCGCTACACGGCCATCGACTGGGTGCACCGGCGGGCCCGCGTCGAAATCGGCGTCCACAGTCCACTGTCCGATGTGGACGACCTCCTGGCTCGGGCCGTCGCGCACGGGTTCACCGGCCTGAACCTGCGCCGGCTGCACGGCTGGGTCACCCCGGTCACCCGGCCGGACACCGAAGCGCTGGCCGCGGCCGGGTTCCGGCGTGAAGCGGTCGTCCCGGCCGCCACCTGGTTCGACGGCGCACCCGCCGCACGGGAGATCTGGGGGACGATCCGCCATGACTGACCTGAGACCGCTTTCGCCCGCCGAAGCCGCGCAGGGCCTGCGCCGCGCGGGGGACGCCGCGCGCGGGTTCCTCGGCACCGACCCGGTCACCCAGAACGACGCCCTGCTCGCGTGGGAACTCACCCGCCGCGAAGCCCAGGTGTACGCCGCGGGCGGCGCGCTGGTCGGCTGCGTGCCGAACCGGGCGCAGCCGCGCCAGGCGTACGTCTCGAGCACGTCCGCCGGCCCGGAGCCGGTGCGCGCGCTGCTCGGCCACCTCACCACCTACCAGCGGCGGACGTCGTTCGTCGCCCTGGTCCCCGAAGAGGGGGCCGCGGCTTTCCTCGGGGCCGGGTTCGCCCACAGCGGCGTGCTGCCCGGCCACCACTACGCCGGCCACGCCTTCCACGACCTGCTGGTCCTGGTGAAGGAGGAGCCATGCCGATCGTGACCGTCCGGCACTTCACCGAAGAGGACGTCCCGCTGCGCACGGAACTGCTGCGCGAGGCCCGGTTCGCGGCCAACCTCACCGACTTCGCCGTCGGGTCCGACGACGACGGCCTGCAGGCCCGGCAGCTGCGCACCATCACCGAGGAGCACCGCACCAAGCGGATCTTCACGGTCTGCGGCGCGCACGGCCGCGTGCTGGGCTTCGCCTGGATCACCTCGATCGACTGGCGCGCGCAGTGCTGCGAGCTGTCCTTCGGCGTGCTGCCGCGCGACCGCGGGCTCGGCGCGTTCGCCGTCTACGCGGTGCACAAGCACCTGCGCGACGAGCTCAACATGCGCGTGATCGTCAACCAGGTCTACACGCACAACACCATGTTCCTGTCCGCCGAGGCGCTCGAAGCCCAGCAGCAGGTCCGCTGCGAACGGGATTCCCACACCGTCGGGCAGTGGCGGACGGCCTGCTACTGGACACTGTCCGATGAGGACATCCGGCAGCACGAGGCGTCCTCGGAAGAACGGCGGCGCGAGCTGGCCGAGCGGATCCGCGAGCGGATCGAGGCCCGGTCGTGACCGGGCGGGCCGGGTACCTGCGGACGCCCGCGATCTCCGGCGGCACCCTGTACTTCGCGTGCGAGGACGACCTGTGGTCGGTGCCCGCCGAGGGCGGCCGGGCGCACCGGCTGACCGCGGGCCCCGGCGAAGCCCGGCGGCCGCGGATTTCCCCGGACGGCACGGAAATCGCGTTCGTCGGCACCTACGACGGCCCGGCCGAGGTGTACGTCATGCCCGCCGAGGGCGGCCGGCCCCGGCGGCTGACCCACCAGGCCGGCCGGTGCGTCACCGTCGGCTGGCACCCGCACACCGGCGAGGTGCTGTACGCGACCGACGCCGAGCAGCCGTCCGGCTTCGGCGCGCGGCTGTTCTCGGTGTCCTCGGCCGGCGGTCCCGCGCGGCCGCTCCGGCTCGGGCCGGCCGACACGATCGCCTTCGGTGCCGCCGGCGTCGTCGTCGGCCGCAACACCGCGGATCCCGCGCGGTGGAAGCGGTACCGCGGTGGCGGCACCGGCGAGCTGTGGTACGCCGGGGACGAGGCCGGGCCGTTCACCCGGCTCGTCGCGCTGCCCGGGAACGTCGCCGACCCCTGCTGGGCCGGCGGGCGCGTCCACTTCATCAGCGACCACGAAGGCATCGGCAACGTCTACTCGTGCCTGCCCGACGGCACCGACCTGCGCTGCCACACCGACCACCACGACCACTACGCGCGCGGGCTCACCACCGACGGCACCCGCCTGGTCTACACCGCGGGCGCCCGGCTGCACCTGCTCGACGAGCGCGGCGCCCGGCCGGTCGAGGTGGACCTCGGCGGCGCGGCCCCACAGCGCGGCCGCCGGTTCGCCCCCGCGGGCGAGTACCTCGACGGCGCGCGCCTGTCCCCCGACGGCACCCGGCTCGCGGTGACCGCCCGCGGCAAGGCGTTCACCTTCGAGCACTGGTCGGGGCCGGTCCGCGGGCACGGCAGCGCGGACGGCGTCCGCTACCGGCTGCTGCGCTGGCTGGCCGGCGGGCGGCAGCTCGTCGCCGTGGCCGCCGACGAGAGCCCGGACGAGCGGATCGTGCTGATGGACGCCGAGGGCGGCGAGGACGCCCCGGTGCTGGTCGCCGGCGGCGTCGGGCACATCACCGAGCTGACCGCCTCCCCCGCGTCCGGGCTCGTCGCCTTCGCGACCAGCCGCCAGCGCGTGTGGATCGTGGACACCGCCGATGTGCTGCCCCGGCCCCGGCTGCTCGACGCGAGCCGGCACGAGCGCATCGAAGACCTCGCGTGGTCGCCCGATGGCCGGTGGCTGGCCTACACGTTCCCGGAGTCGCCGCGCACGTCGTCGATCAAGCTCGCCGACACCGCGTCCGGGCGCACCCACCGGGTCACCGAGCCGGTGGTGCGGGACGCGCGCCCGGCGTTCGACCCGTCCGGGCGCTACCTGTACTTCCTCGGCCAGCGCGACCTCACGCCGGAGCTGGACCAGGTGCAGTTCGACGTCGGGTTCCCGTTCGGCTCGCGGCCGTACCTGATCACGCTGCGGGCCGGCGACCCCTCGCCGTTCGAGACCCGGACCGCGGTGCCCGGGCAGGCGCTGCCCGTCCCGCGCGGCGACGGCCGGGTGACGATCGACCTCGACGGGATTTCCCGCCGGGTGGCCGCGTTCCCGGTGCCCGAAGGCCGCTACAGCGACATCGCGGCGCTGCCCGGCCGGGTCCTGCTGCTGTCGGTGCCCCTTTCCGCGCCCGACCCGGCGCACCCGGGGTCCGGCGGCGAGGGCACGGTGTCGCTGGTGGACCTGGGCACCGGCCGCGTCACCGAAGGCTGCCTCGGCGCGGTCGACGAGCTCGACGTCCGGGGCGACGTGGTGCTGCACCGCACCGACAGCCGGTTGCGGGTGCTGCGCGCCGACGCCGCCGGCGACCCGCCCGACGGCGAGGAACCGGGCCCGGCGACCGGCTGGGTCGACCTCGGGCGCGTCAAGGTCCCGTTCGACCCGTCGGCGGAGTGGCGGCAGATGTTCCGCGAGGCGTGGCGGCTGCAGCGCGAAGGCTATTGGGACGCGCGGATGTCCGGTCTCGACTGGGACGCGGTGTACGACCGGTACGCGCCGCTCGCGGAACTGGTGTCGTGCCGGGCGGAGCTGTCGGATCTGATCTGGGAGCTGCACGGCGAGCTCGGCACGTCCCACGCGTTCGAGCGCGGCGGCGAGTACCGCGCCGGGCCGGACGAGGCGCAGGGCTTCCTCGGCGTCGACTGGGACACCCCGCCCGACGGCGCCACCTGGCGGATCGCCCGGATCCTGCGCGGCGACCCGTGGAACCCGAAGGCCGGTTCGCCGTGCGCCCGGCTCGGCGCGGACATCCGCGCGGGTGACGCCGTGGTCGCGGTCAACGGCCGCCGCGTCGGCCCGTCGGGCCCCGGCGAGCTGCTGGTCGGGCAGGCCGACCGCGAGGTGGAGCTGACCGTGCGGCGGGGCGGCGCCGAGCACCGCGTGGTCGTCCGGGCGTGCGCCGGGGAAGCGCGGGCGCGGTACCTGGACTGGACCGAGGGCAACCGCGCGTACGTGCGGACGGTGTCCGGCGGCCGGCTGGGCTACCTGCACGTGCCGGACATGACGCGCGCCGGGTACGCCGACTTCGTCCGCGGGTTCCTGACCGAACTCGACCGCGACGGCCTGATCGTGGACGTCCGGTTCAACACGGGCGGGCACGTGTCGCCGCTGCTGCTCGACCGGCTGGCCCGCCGCCGCACCGGCACCGAGCACGGGCGGTGGAGCGGGATGGCGCCGTACCCGACGGAGTCCCCGCGCGGCCCGATGGCGACGCTGCTCAACGAGCACACGGGCTCCGACGGCGAGATCTTCGCGCACGTGTTCCGCGCGCTCGGGCTGGGCCCGCTGATCGGCCGGCGCAGCTGGGGCGGGGTGATCGCGACCTGGCCGAGGCACCGGCTGGTGGACGGCACGGTCACGACCCAGCCGGAGTTCCGCTACCGCTTCGGCGACGCGGGCGGGTCGCTGGAGAACCACGGCGTGGAGCCGGACCTGGCGGTGGTCCCCGCCCCGGACCGGCTGCTCCCGGGCGAGGACGACCAGCTCGCGGCGGCGGTCGCGCACCTGCTGGCGGAGCTGGGTTCGCCGTCGGACGAGCTGCCCGTGCCCCGGGCGGCCCTGCTGCTGCCGCAGGCACCATGACCGGCCGGGTCGACGTCTGGGTGGTGCCGGTCCGCCCCCGGCCGGAGTGGGTGGCGCTGCTCGCCGACGCCGAGCGCGCGCGCTGGGCCCGGCTGGCCGCGACGCCGGCGGGCGACGTGTTCGTGGCTTCCCGTGCGCTGCAACGCCTTTGGGGCGCTTCGGTGCTCGGTGGCCGGCCGTCGGAGGTGGTGATCGACCGCTCCTGCGAGCACTGCGCCGACCCCGCGCACGGCCGGCCGCGCGTGGCCGGGGCGCCGGAGTTCTCGGTGTCCCACACCGGGCGGTGGCTCCTGCTCGCGGTGGCGTCGGCGGGCCTGATCGGGGCGGACATCGAAGACCCGGCGGCGGCGGCCGACCCGGCGGGGCTGGCGGGAGTGGTTTTGTCGGCTTCGGAGCATCGGGAGTTCTCGGCGGCGGCCCCGGCGGAGCAGGCCGGGCGGCTGTTGAGGGCGTGGACCCGCAAGGAGGCGGCGATGAAGCTGGCCGGGCTGGGGCTGGCCGCGGCCCCGGCGCGGGTGGACGTGCGCGGGAGCATCGCCCGTTCGGGGGTGCCCGGATGGCCGTACGAGCCGGTGCACCTGCGGTCGCTGACGGTGCCGGGCGACCACGTGGCGGCGCTGGCCACGACCGAGCCCGTGCGGGCCGTGCGGCGCCGTGACCTGGCCGAACTCACCACGCCGCTCCTCGCCGGGCGGCCGTGACCCCCCACGATCGGAGGCAGACCTCGAAGACGGGTACCCAATCTGGGTAGCGGCTACCCATGTGCCCGCATCTCCCGTAGTGCGAATCTTCTCGGCGTGAGCCAGACAGTAGAGCGCCCCGAGCAGGCCCCCCACGAGGCACCGGCCTGGTGGACCGCCGCTCGCCTTCCCGGCGAGGGCGGCGACCACCCGCCCGCCTGGGCGCTGCTCGCCGACCGCGTCCTGGCTTCGCTGCCCGCCGATGGTGACTGGCCCGCTCCCGTCGAGGCCGAGGGCGATCGCGTCTTCCGGCACGCCGTCCTCCCCTTCGCCGACGCCGCCCGGGACCTCCTGCTCGACCGCGAGCCCGCCGCCGAGCGGGTGTGGTCCGGCGTGGAGACCTGGCTCTGCGGGCAGCTCACCGCGCTCGCGGCGCGGACCTTCGTCCTCGAGCTGCACTCGGCCCGGAAAGCCGGCCTGCTGCGCGGCGCGACCGGGCGGGACCGCTTCGTCGGCTTCCTCCGCCTGCTCGGCAGCCGCGGCCCCCTCACCGACGTGCTGGGCCGCCACCCGATGCTGGCGCGGCTGCTCGCCCAGACCTGCCTGCGCACCGTCGACGCCGTCGCCGAGCTGCTCGCCCGGTTCGCCGCCGACCAGGACGCGCTGCGGGCCGGGTTGCTCGCCGGCAGCACCGCCGAGCTGAGCGAGCTGACCCTCGGTGCCGGCGATGTGCACTCCGGCGGCCGCGCGGTCGCCGTGCTCGGGTTCGCCGACGGGCGGCAGCTCGTCTACAAGCCGCGGCCGCTCGGGCTGCTCGCCCGGTGGGGTGAGCTGCTGCGGTGGTTCGCCGAGGAGCGGCCCGGGCTCGCGCCGCGGCCGGTGGGCGTCCTCGCCCGCGACGGCTACGGCTGGGCCGAGTACGTGCCCGCGCGGCCGTGCGCCGACCAGGCCGGCGTCGAGCTCTTCTACCGCCGCCAAGGCGCGCTGCTCGCCCTGCTCTACGCGCTCGACGCCACCGACATGCACTGCGAGAACCTCATCGCCTGCGGCGACCAGCCGATGCTGGTGGACGTCGAGACGCTGTTCCACCCCGCCTTCACCTCGCTCACCCGCAACGGCCCCGACCCGGCCGCCGCCGCGCTGCACCGCTCGGTGGCGCGCACCGCCCTGCTGCCCACACTGATGCTCGGCGAGCACGGCGCGCTCGACGTCTCGGCCTTCGGCGGCGGCAACGGCGAACCGAGCCCCGGCGAAGTGCCGCACTGGACCGGCGCCGGGACCGACGACATGCGCCTGGCCCGCGGGCCCCGCCCCTACGCCGGCGGCGCGAACCGCCCGGTGCTCGCCGGGGCCGAGGTCGACGCCGGGATGTACCGGCAGAGCCTGCTGAGCGGCTTCCGCGCCGCCTACGAATCGCTGGTGGACCGCCGCCACGAGCTGCTCGGCGGCGCGCTGGACGGGTTCGCGGGCGAGGAGATCCGCCTGGTCATGCGGCCGACGCAGGTCTACGCGACGCTGCTGACCGACTCGACCCACCCGGCGCACCTCGGCGCGGGCGCCGCCCGGCCCGAGGCGTTCGCCTCGCTCGCCGAGGACCATGGGAAGGCCCACCTGCCCGCGCTCGTGCCGCACGAGATCACCGAGCTGTGCGACGGCGACGTGCCGGTGTTCACCGCCGCCGCGGGGTCGGTCGACGTCACCACCGGCACCGGCGTGGTGCTGCTCGGCCTGCTGGCCGCGAGCGGCCTCGACCAGGCCCGCGCGAAGATCGCGCAGTTGTGCGCGGAAGACCTGCGCGAGCAGGAGTGGTTCGTCGAGGCCACGCTCGCCACCCGCCGCCCGGAGGTCCGCCACGGCGCGGGTGCGCCGCTGCCCGGCGCGGTCGCCGCCGTCGTGCCCGACAGCCAGCACCTGCTCGCGCTGGCGTCGGCGATCGGCGACGACCTCGTCGCCCGCGCCGCACACGACGACGTCCGGGCCAACTGGGTCGGCCTCGAACTCCTGGACGGCCGCCACTGGCTGGTGCTGCCGATGGGCGCCGGGCTCGCCGAGGGCTACTGCGGCACCGCGCTGTTCCTGGCCCAGCTGGGCGAGCTGACCGGCACCGCCCGGTACTCCGAGCTGGCCGCGAAGGCGGTGCGCACGCTGCCGGTGCTCGTCGAGGTCCTCGCCGAACACCCCGAGCTCGCGCGCGAAGTCGGCTCCGGCGGCTTCTTCGGCTTGGGCGGGATCTGCTACGCCCTGGCCCGCCTGGCCTCCCTGCTCGGCGACAGCACGCTCGCCGCCTGCCTGCCCGCCGCGATCGCCGCGACCGCCGCCGCCGACGCGACCGCGCCCGTGGGCGTCGGCGAAGGCACCGCGGGCGCTCTCGCCGCCATGCACGCCGTGCACGCGGAAAGCGGGCTGCCCGAAGCGGCCGCGCTGGCCGCCACGCTCTCCCGGCGGCTCGCCGGTGCCGCGCGTCCCACCGCCCCCGGCTTCCTCTGGGGCGCGGCGGGGGTCGAGTGGGCCCTCGGCCGGGGCGGCCGGATCCCGGCGGACTCCGTGGCCGGCGACCTGGGCTGGTGCTCGGGCCTGGCCGGCCGGGTGCTCGCCGCGGCCGCCGGTCCGGGGTTCGCCGCGCGGACGGCGGACGCGTTCTCGGCCGCGGTGGCCGCCCGGCCGCCGTCGTCGGACCAATCCCTCTGCCACGGCGAACTCGGCACCCTCGAAGCACTCGTGGTGCTCGCCGGGCAGGGTCACGAACCGTCGGTCTCCGCGTTGCGGAGGGCGACTTCGCGCCTCGTCGGCGCCATCGAAGGACACGGGCTCCAGTGCGGTACGCCGCACGGCGTAGCGAGCCCAGGCCTGTTGACCGGAACCGGGGGTATCGGTTTCGGGTTGTTGCGGGCCGGTTTTGCCGAACAGGTTCCGTCGGTTCTCTTGCTTGAACCATCGGGACACCGGAAATAACCGCGAAACTCATACAACACGGGAGTGCAGATGCGCAACGACACCAATGCCGGCGAATTCGACGCGACCCCCGCCGGTTCGGCGGCGGACAGCCCGCTCGGCGACGCCACGCCTGGTGCCAGAACGAAGATCGGTGTCCGGGCGGGGATTCTCGCCGGGCTGACCCTCGGCGTCGCCAGCGCAGCCGTCGTCACGATGGACATCAGCACCGTCGTCAGCAACCACACGCACGCGTGACGTGCTCGCGACGGCACAAAGCGTGACAACAACCCCAATCTTGCCGTCCGAACAGTGGAATCTCCACCGGAAGACCACCGAATTCGTGAGTCCGGTCTCTAAGGTTGGCGCATGCGCACCCGTGCCCCCGCTCTCGTCGGCCGAGGAACGGAGATCGAGGAGATCGGGCGGGTGTTGCACGACGCTCGCCGCTCTTCGGGATCGGCCGTGTTCGTCACGGGGGAACCCGGCATAGGCAAGACCCGGCTCGCCGCCGAGGCGGTCGGCCACGCTCTGGACGCGGGATTGGTGGTGCTGCGGGGCCGCGGCAGCACCACCGGGCCCGCCGTGCCGTTCCGGGCGCTCACCGAAGCACTGCTGTCGCTGGCCCGCACCGGCGGCCGCGAGCTGGTCGAACAGCTCGGGCCGTACCGGTCGGTGCTGGGCCGGCTGATCCCGGACTGGGCCGCCGGGGCCGACGCGGCCGGCGACTCCTCGCTGGTGGTGCTCGCCGAGGCGACGCTGCGGCTCACCGGGCTGGCCGGGGCGGGCCGCGGCTGCCTGTTCGTCGTCGACGACCTCCAGGACGCCGACGTGGAAACCCTGGCCGTGGTGGAGTACCTGGCCGCCAACATCCGCACGCAGCCGGTGGTCGTGCTGGCCACCCTGCGCGCCGAACCCTCGCCCGCGCTGGAGGCGGCCCACGCCGTCGCCCGGCGCGGTGAAGGCTTCCTCATGCCGCTCGACAGCCTCGGGCCCGCCGAGGTGCGGGACGTGGTGGCGTCGTCGCTCGGCGCCGAGCCGGACCGGGTGTCCGCCGACGTGGCCGAGCGCCTGTTCGCCGACAGCGCGGGCAACCCGCTGGTCGTCGAGGAACTGCTGCACAGCATGGTGGCGGCGGGCGAGCTCGTGAACGGCGCCGCGGGCTGGCGGTTCACCGGCCACGGCCGCAGTGCCGTGCCCTCGACGCTCGTCACGATCATCACCCGCCGCGCCGACCGCCTCGGTGAACGCGGCAAGCAGCTGCTCGCCATCGCCGCGGTGCTCGGCCGCCGGTTCCCGCTGTCGGTGGTGCAGCGGGTGAGCGAGCTGGACGACCACAGCCTGTTCGGTCACCTGCAGTCCGCCGTCGCCGCCCAGCTGCTCATCGCCGACGAGCGCGGCGAAGACTGGTACGCCTTCCGCCACCCGCTCACCGCCGAAGCGCTGCTGACCCTGCTCAACCCGGCCGAGCGCGTGGCGCTGTCGGCCAAGGCGGCCGACGCCGTCGTGGAACTGCACCCCGACCTGCCCGGCGAGCTGTGCAGCCTGGCCGCGTCGCTGCGGCTGGGCGCCGGCGACCGCTGGGCCGCCGCCGACCTCTACCGCGAGGCCGCCCAGCGCGCGCTCGCCGAGGGCGCGCCGGGGTCGGCCATCGCCGTGCTGGAACACGCCGTGAACCTGCTCGGCGAGGACGCCGGCCGCGGCGACGACCACTCCGGCCGCTACCGGGACCTGCTCGAACTGCTGCTGTTCGCGCTGGCGGAGGCGGGGCAGTTCGACCGGGCGGCGAAGGTGGCGCGTTCGCTGCGGCCCACCGACGGCCGCGATTCGGCGCGCCAGATCCGCGTTCACGTCCGGCTGGCGTGGGCGGCCCAGGTTGCCGGCCGCTGGGCGGAGGGCTTCGAGCAGGTCGCCGCGGCCCGTGCGCTGCTGCCGGACGAGGGGCTGGACGAGGAAGCTGTCGCGGTCGACGCCGTGGACGCGTACCTGTCGATGTCCGGCCCGGCCCCCGACCGGGTGCGCCGCAGCGAGGAACTGGGCCGCCGCGCGGTCGCCGGGGCCGAGCGGATCGGCTCGCCCTCGACGGCGTGCCAGGCGCTCTACGCGGTCGGGTTCGTGGTGCGCGAGCGGGACATGGCCGAGTCCGACGAATGCTTCCGGCGGATGCTCGACAGCGCCGCCGAGCACCGGCTGACGAACTGGCGCAATTACGCGCTGGTCGGCCTCGGCGGCAACGCCTGGCTGGCCGAGGCCGACCCCGCGGGCCTGGAGACCGCGCGCGCCGAGGCGCTGCGCACCGGCGGGATCAGCCTGGCCTACAACGCGGACGCCGTGCTGGGCCTGCATTCGGTGCTGTGCGGCCGGTTCGCCGAGGCCGGGCTGCGGCTCGACGCGTGCTACGCGGAGTCGTCGCGGATCAAGCTGTACGCGGTCAGCCGGTACGTGCAGATGGCGCAGGCGGTGCTGGCGGGCCACCGCGGCGACCGCCGGGCGATGGAGACCGCCCTCGGCGACTTCCGGCGCGGCGGCGGTGACGCCGGCCCCGAAGCACCCCTGGCCCGCGGCCTGGCCCAGGTCTTCTGCTCGCTGCTGGAGGAGGACCGCGAGACCGCGCGCGCCGAGCTGGACACCCTGGCCGCCGACCAGGCACGGCAGCAGAGCACGTTCCACCTGGCCGGCACCCACGGCCTCAAGCTGCTGCTCGACGTCATCGCCGGCGACGCGACCTGGGACGACCACCGGCGCATCGCGGCCGGAGCCACCGGCGGGATGCGCTGGAACCGCCAGTTCGTGCTACTGGCCGAGGCGGTGCTGCACGGCCGCGACCACGCGCACGAGGCCGCGGCCACGGCCATGCGGCGCGCGGCCCAGGCGGCGGCCCCGTTCGGCGTCGCCCGCCCGCTGGGCCTGCGCCTGACCGCGGAGACCGCGGTCGACGACGGCTGGGGCGAGCCCGCGGAATGGCTCCGCGAAGCCGAAAGCCACTTCCACGGCGCGGACGTGATCCCGGTGGCCAGCGCCTGCCGCGCCCTCCTCCGGCGCGCCGGGGCGTCGGTGCAGCAGCGCCGAACGGGCACCGAGCGGGTGCCGGAGAGCCTGAGGGCGATCGGCGTCACGCTGCGCGAGTACGAGGTCTTCGAGCTGCTGGCGTTCCGGCTCAGCAACAAGGCACTGGCGGCCCGGCTGCACATTTCCCCGCGCACGGTGGAGAAGCACGTGGCGGCCCTGCTGATGAAGACGTCGGTCCGCGACCGCGCCGAACTGGCCCGGTTCGCGGCGGAGAACTCGTCGGCCTCGGAGGTGTGACACCTCGCAACCCGAACGGGTGATCATGACGCATTATCGGATTCCTGCACCAAGCCGCCCTTCAGGCTGACGTGGCCCAGTTAGTTCGAGTTCAACCCATTCGGCCTCACAATTTCTTGCGACTCCGGACCAATCTCGGCAAAGTAGGCGCGCAGCTCGCCAAACCCCTCGCCGATCAGCGTTGTCTCAATGAACGAAACGCCACCTTGCTCTTCGACATCAACACTCAATAGCGACGCCACCCAGGGAAGGAATACGATGAATCCGTCGGTCAACCATTCACCTGCAGCGTGGGCAAGATCAGCCGATACTGCCTCACCCCGAATCCTGATCCACTCTGCGTCCGGAACGTCCAGAACCAGCACGTAGACATCGCCCAGCCGACGCAGCGAGGACTCGCCTGCTTCCAACGCTTCGACCAACCGCTGCTTCGTCGGCCACCGTTGAATCATTCGGTCGGGTGCGGGACCGAGTCGCTCGGCGCCTTCACTCAGCCTCGTCGACTCATCGAAGTCGCACCACTCGCCGATCAGATGTCGGCCCCGACTTGCGAACTCAGCTCCGAGAGCGGCACGCGCTTTTTCAGTCTTCCACTTCCGCCGTGCCGCCGCCGCACGCTCCGCGCTCTCACCCGCCACAGAAACCTCCATAATACGCCTTTGTCTTACTACTGGCCACGCGTAGGCGACCAAGGCTATCACGCTGCCCACCCGGCTTGCTTTCGCCAACCTCCCAGTGAGGACCATGAGGAGTATCCGCGTTCAAATCGTTCCAGTTGTCTGTCACCACCCATGTCGCCCCATTGTAGTCGTACACATACTGATAACCGCCGCCTTGCCCAAAACCGCCCGAGTAGTATTGAGAACTTCTCGGCTGAAGACTCGTGGGCAGTCCCGATTGTCGCATAGCATCCCTGCGCGCTTGATCACTTGTTTCGAATGACGGGCCATCGTCATTGTGGACCAATATCGAAGCATTGCCAGCGATCACGTAGTATGTGTGAACACTGTTTACCGTGAGATTGTAGGTGCGATTGCCGGCAGTGTATCGATGCAGGCTCCGCACGGAGATCCGACCGTCACCCGGAGTGGACAGTTGATCGCCCGCCTTGAGGTTTGTGGCGTCGGTCCAGGTGCGGGTTGTTGTATTCCAGAAAGCGTGGTGGGCCGTCGCGACGACGGTCCGAGGGCCACCTGACGTCAGGACCGTGATGTCGACGAAGTCGTGATCGTCGTCGGTGATGTGCAGCGCAGTCACGACATGGCGTTGAACGAAGCGCTCCCCGGGCTCGGCGTTGGCGATCTCGTCGCCGACCTTGACCTCGGCGATCGGCTTACTCCTGCCGTCTGCCATCAGCACCGGGGTGTCCCCGGTGAAACTGTTCATACACCGACCTGCCGCACCCTCACCACGGGCCGCCGCGGCTGCGATCTTCGCTGCGGTGACCGACGCTCCGAGGTCGCCGAGAGCACCAGCGCGAACACCGCCGGCGACGGCGCCCCCCGCCAACACAGACCCTTCGATGCCAGCGACTGCGCCGGCCACGAATTCGCCACCGAGGCGGAACGCCGCACCCCACGGGATGAGCAGCGACAGCACAGCGGCGCTTTCTTCCAAACTGGGCGGCGAGGGGTCACATTCACGCATGTCGGCAAACTCGAAACAGAACGCCGCTGCAAACTGATCGAAGTCCGGCGGACGCCGGTCTGGCGGCTCCAGCGACCAGTAGGCGAACTGAGTCTCCCAGCGTGCCCGTCGTTGCTTCGGTGTCAACTGATGGTTCTCTTTGCCGACGAAAGCAGGATAGGTCGGAGGAGTTTTGTGGGTCACCGCGTGGGCCCAATTGCGGGCGACACCGACGTTGTGCCGGTAAGCCCGCTCCCAGTTCGCCGGGCTCATCGAGGCCATCGCGGCCGATCCGATATACGCCGGACGGCCGTCGATCTGGAGCACCATGCCGGTCGGGTCGCTGAACGAAACCGGGCTGTTGTTGCCGTAACTGTAGGCGTTCAACGCCTGCGGGTCGCCGGTGTCCAGCACCGGGTCCGCGGTCATGAACCGCCCGGCCAGCGGGTCGTAATCCCGGGCGCCGATGTGTGTCACGCCCGTGGTGTTCTGGTAACCACCGAGGAACCCGTGCTTGTCCGGCCAAGCCGACGGCGGCGTCCCACGGTCACCGCCGTAGGGGTCCTGCCAACGCTTGCTCGGCGTCAGGTCCGCCGCCTTCACCGTGGTGTAAGCTGTGCCGTGGTGATCAGCCAGCTTCCAGCTCAGACCACCCGAACTCGTGCGCGTCGCGATGACTTGGCCGTTGTAGTTGTAGAAACGGGTCCAGGATGCGAAGAACCCGCCGGTCGGAACCCACAACTCCGTGTCGCCGATCGACAACGTCGTCCCCGACGGATCCCTGGTGATCAGCAGGTTGCCGTCGGCGTCGTAGAGGTACTTGCTTTCGGCGCCGTTGGCCTCTTTCGCGGTGGCGACGTGGCCTTCGGCGTCGTAGGTGAAGGTTTGCGCGGCACCCGTCGGACCTCGGGTCTCAGTGCTGCCGGCGTCGGTGTAGCCGTAGTTGGTTTGGGTCTTGCCGTTCGGTCCGTCGGTGGTGACCGCCTGGACCGCGTGCGGCTGCTTCTCCCCCGGGTTGGGATAAGTCGAATTCGTGGTGATGTCACCGGTGGCGGTGTGCCGGACTTGAGTCTTGCGGTTGCCGGTGTCGTCGAGCGACCACGACGTCCAATACGGTGCAGCACCGCCGACGCCCGCCTTGGTGGGCTGGATCGCGCAGTCGCCGGCGGAAGGGGTCCAGGCTTCGGTGAGCCGCTGCAGGTAGTCCTGCCGGAAGCACTGGGTGTCCGGCAGTTCCCCGGGCGGGGTATCGGCGATCTTGGTGATGTTGCCGACCGCGTTGTAGGTGTAGAGGCGGTTGGCGATCCAGTAGTTCGATTTCGTCGAGCGCTGGGCCTGGACCGTGGCGAGGCGGTTGGTCCCGTTCTCGTAGCTGTTGGTGACCGATACCTGGTACGGGCTCGAGGCGTCGTTGAAATCGGTGCGCAGCACCTGGCCGAGCGGGTTGTAGCTGGTGTTCGACACCAGCTGGAAGCCCATGCTGGAGGTGAGGGTCTTCGCGGCGCCGCGGCTGTAGTGGTCGAAGGACAGTTGCTCGGCGGGCATGCCGTCGGCTTCGGGGCTGGTGACCGTCTTGACGGCGCCGGAGTTGGGGTCGTAGGTGGTGTAGGAGTCGTAGCTGCCGGAGAGCCCCGTTTCGCCGGCGGGGATGGTGACCCTGGTGCCGGTCAAGCGGCCGGCGGTGTCGTAGCCGGTGGCCTCTTTGCCGTAGGCGTTGGTCCCGACGTACCGGATGGAACCAGTGGGCCGGCCGGGGAGCAGCGTGTCGTAGGTCCAGCCGGCGAGTTTCGTGCCCGTCGCGACCGGGCCGTCGTACTCGGTGGTCTTGCGGCCGAGGTTGTCGTAGGTGTAGCTGATGAGCCGGTTGCGGGCGTCGGTGGTGGTCAGCAGGCGGTCGCCGGCGTCGTAGGTGAACGTCGTTTTGCCGGTGTCCGGGTCGATCGCCGAGACCTTACGGCCGTGCAGGTCGTATCCGAAGGTCCAGACGTTCTTGCCGGTGGTGTCGGTGACCGTCGCCTGCTGGCCGCTGCGGGTGTAGGTGTAGGTCGTGGTGTCGGCCGGTGAGCCGGCGGTGTACTTCGTGGCGTCCTTGTACTGCAGGAGCTGGACGGCTTGGCCGAGACCATTGGTGATCGTGGTCGTGGCGGTGCCGCCGCTCGGCGGGATCGTGGTCGTCCGGTCGCCGTCGGGAATCGTCGTGGTGCGCCACTGCTCGACCGAGTTGAGCAGGTACGCACTGGCCCGCGTGGCCCCGGCACTGTCAAATGTCGTCAGCGTGGTGTTCGGGACCGAGGCATCGTCGGTGACGTAGAGCGTCGAGGACGGGGCCGAGCTGTTCCAGTAGGTGTTGTGGGTTTTGTAGGCCCGTCCTTGGGAGTCGTAGTAGGTGTCGGTGACGATCCGGCCAAGGCCGTCGTCGGTTCGCGGTGCCTGGGTCTGGATCGTCCGGCCGAGGCCGTCGTAAAGCGTGTACGAAGTCGCGTACTGGCCGTTGGCGAGCAGCGATTGCGCGGCGACGTTGCTGACCCCGCCGGTGTTCTTCACGCTGTAGGTGAAGATCACATCGGCCGGTGCGTTCGTTGCCTTGCTGTGGCCGGGCTTCCAGACGGAGACGATGCGGCCGAGCGCGTCCTGACTCGCATCGGTGCGGAGGCCGCTGCCGTCCTTGCCCCCGATCGCGACGCCGGAGACGGGGTCGAGGTCCTTGGTGGAAGTCAGCCGGGTGGTGTTGGTTGCGCTGATCTGCGGTGACGTGGTGCCGACCTGGGTAAGCGGACCTCCGCTGGCCGGGGTGTAGGCGGTGGTGGTCGTCAGGCCGAGGGCATCGGTCACGCTCGTCGGGCGGCCGTAGTCGTCGTAGCCGGTGGTGGTGGCCGGGGCTGTCCACGTCTCGGCGCCTGCGGCCGGCCAATCGTCGAGCGTGTCGGTCCGGGTGATGCTGCCCTTGGTGGGCGCGACACCGAAACCACCGTTGTCGTAATAGTTGCGGACGTCGCTGATGATGTTGCCGGAGCCGACGGGATTGGTGTTGCTGTCGCAGACGCCGGAGAACTTTTGCACCTGACTCACATAGCTGATCAACCAAGTCGCGGCGTTCTCGAGATACGTCGTGAACGTGCAGGTCGTTTGCTTCGGGTCGCTGGTGTCGCCTTCGGCCTGCACCGCCGTCGCGAGACCGTACTTGCCGTAGGTGTTGTGGGTCCGCGAGATCCGCCAGGTCTTGCTGGTGTCCAGCCACGTGCGGGTGCGGCTGGTGTCGGTGTCCACGTAGGCCGAGGTCCGGCCGTAGGCATCGGTGCCGGTCGGGTCCGACACCCACGGATCGTGCAAGGCGCCCCCGATGACGGCACCGTCGCGATAGGTGACGGTCTCGCGCACGAATCCCGCGACCTCTTTGCGGTCGGTGACCGACTCGTGCCAGCGGTCGCTGGTCACCGTCGCGCCTTCCATCCCGCGCAGGTAGTACGTCTCGGTCACCACCGGTGGTCCGGCCGGATCGCCGCCCGCCGACCCCATGCCGACGGTGGTCTTGACGTCGCCGTAGCCGCGCCACTGCGACCACGTGCGGTACTTGGGATCGGTGAACGGATCGTCGTCGAGGTGCCAGGCCGCGCCGCCCAGGTAGTCGTAGCGGGTGACCGTGTGCTGTTCCTGGCGCGTGGTGTGCGCGTCCTCTTCGACCAGTTTGACGCGGAACTTGTTGAAGTAGTCCAAGACTGGGTCGTTCGCTCCCGGCGGCGTCCAGTACACCGGGTAGCACGACAGCGTGTTGCCTTTCAGGTTGGCCGGGTCGGGCATCTTCACGCCCGTCACGCACTCGGGATCTTCGTAGGCGACCGTGGTGAGCCCGCCCTGCGGGTTGGTGATGGCGTCGATCCGGTTGCGGGTCAATGCCGTGTACAGGGTGCTGGTGTTGACCCGGTTGGCCATCGACAGCGGGTGGAACGTCGTCGGCGGCAAGGTCACCGGCGATCCGACGGTGTTCGGGCTCGCGATCTTGCCGGTCTCGGTGATCGAGTCCAGCCACAGCGCCGGCTTGTTCCCGTCGGTGGTCGCCGGGAACGACTGCGTGAGCGCCCACTCCCGCACGGGTTTCCACCCGGTTCCGCCGTCCGACACCTGAGTGGTGATCTTGGTGTAACGCTTCCGGGAGAAGAAGCTCGGCGAACCATAAGTACAGATCGCACCTTGGGCGCAGATCGTCTCCGAAGGCACGTCCGGCCACGACGTGGCCGTGCCGGCGTTCAGCTGTCCCGGATCACATGTGATCGTCCCACTGGGAAAGCATCGCTCGGCCGTGATGAACAGGACCTGCGCGGGCGCGTGGCCGAAGGTGTCGACAAACTTCGTGTTGAACCCGTACTCGATCTTCTCCAGCGAGCCGCCGCGGGTGTAGGACGTACCGGTATTGTTGGCTGTGGAGGCGTTTCGGTTGAGCCCGTAGTAGTTCGTCTCGGGCTGGTAGTAGTACGCGATGGCGTTGCCGTGCGGGTCGACGACGTAGTCGAGGTTCCACCGCCACGCCCGGTTGCACCAAGACGCTGCGTAGGTCGCGGCGTTGCACGGCTCACCGCTGTTGTTACCGAACACCGGAACCGTCCACGTCGACTGCGTCTCCGCCTTGCCCGCCGCCCAGCCAGGCAAGTGGTTCAACCCGAAGAAGTACTGGACACCGTCCGGTGTGGTGACCTTCCAGTACTCGCCGAACATGTCGCCGTTGGCCCCACCGGTGAGGCGTTCGACGCGGGTGCCGTCGTCGTCCTTCGGGTGCCACGTCTGGGTACTCTTGTCCAGGATCAGATCGCCGTTGGCGCCGGAGAAGGAGATCGTGGCGTTGTCGTTGAACCAGCACAGGTCGCCGGTCTTGGTCTGGCCGTTGTTGCCACCCAGGTCGTCGCTGCAGCCTTTGTAGCGACGCTCGATGAAGCCGCTTCCCGACAGGTTCCAGCCGTCACCGACACCCGAAGCCTGGTTGTTGGTCGCCGAAGTGAGGCCGTCGACCGCACTCGAGGAGTAGTTTAGGCTGATCGACGGACCGGTCCCGCCGACAGCCGAAGGGGTGCTGATCGGGTAGGAGTAGGTGAAATCCGCGGAAGAACCGCCGGCCTTCCAGGCACCGGCGGGCTTGAGGTCGGTCGCGGCGAAGTCACCTCCGCCGCCCTTTGTACCGGCCTCGGCCGCGACCACCATCGCCGTCGCCGCGCCGGTCCGGGCGCTCGCCTGAGTCAGCGGAAGCGTGACGTCGGCCGTGACATGCCGAGTCTTGGTGTCGTTGGCCGAATTCAACGGCGTGCCGATGTGGCACGCGGGTTTGTCCGGCGTCGTCAGCAGGCACGACGGATATTCCACCAGGCTCAACCGGCCGCCGAAGTCACCGCCGTAGGCGTCGCCGAACGACCGGTAGTCGACGTCGAGCCGGACGGGGCCGCCCGTATCACCGGACTGAGGTTCGACCTTGACGAGCACCCCTTTGATCCCTGTCTTGGCCATCGTGGCCTGATCCAGGGTGCTCACGCGAACTTTGCCCGCCACGTGCCGCGTACTGGAGGCCGCGGTCTTGTCCTGGGGCCGCGACAGTGTCACAGGCTGCCCGGACAGCGAGTTCGACGTCCCTTCGCCGGGTAGGTCCACCTCAGTGGTCGCCGCAGCCGGCCAAGCCACGACGGCTGGGCTGAACCTGCGCTCCGACGGTGCTGATGGCGTCCGGAGGCCGCCGTCCACGCCGTCGACAGACTTCGTCTCCTGTAGTGGCGGACGATCCCAGCCCAGCCCGTGCCAACCGCTCGCCGCCGCCTGCGCGGCGGACTGCGCCGAACCGAATAGCGCCATCGCGACGCCGAACGCGACGAACCGCCGGCCGCGGTTGTTCCGGAAGAGCCCACTTCTGCCCGTCATTGCTGACCCATCTCCTGTTGCGCGCGGCGCCAGGGCACCGAAGCCGGAATCGAGCTAGTGGAAGACGCCGAAGAGATTGCCGGGGTCGTCGAGGATCCTGTCCCTCCGGATGCCGGCCGAATCGAGCAACCCGCCGTAAACACGAACACCGGCCAGACCGCCATACCAGACATCGCTGCGCAGCCCCGTCCACACCCCGTGACCGAGAACGAGGGACGCGCCCGTATCCCGAGCGGTGACTCCACTGCCATCAGGTGTGTTGACGAAGAAGTTCTGCTTCGTCCCATTGACGAACAGCGCCAGGTAGCCGGTGGCGGCGTCGTACGTGGCGACCAGATGCGTCCAAGTGTTGTCCGCGGCTTCGGCATCGCTGAGGGCGAACCTGCCGTCGTTGCCTGAAGTCGCGTAGGGCGGGATCAAGAAGCTCCACCGGCCGTGCAGGGTCCCGGACGCATCTGCCCATGGCCGGTAGCCGAGCAGGAAGGGCGAGAACTGCGGATCGGAGGCCGTGACGACCGCACGGGGCGACGTGTCGACCGGTCCGTTCGCCGCCACATCCGCTGCGGTCCAGGTGTGCTTCACCCAGGCTTCCACTGTGAAGGACTTGTCGGTCCGCAGGTTGGCCGGCCTCGTGGTCGCGACTTCGCCGCCATTGATGGAGAACTGAGCGGCGCACGCCGTCGGATTGCCGGCCGCACCGGTCTCCACCCCGAGTGAAGCCGCCCCCGAGGCGGTGCCCTCCGCCTGGCCGACCGAGTCGTAGTAAGCGAACGGCCTCAGAGCAGCGATCTGGTCGTCGGTGAGGACCCTGCCCCACACGCGGGCTTCGTCGACGATGCCCTTGAACGGGTTGCGAGCTGTCTGTTCGGCTCCGACGTACAGGGACCCGTTCGCCGTCCAAGCCTGCGGGAGCCCGACGCTCGCCTCGTGCCGGCCGTTGACGTGCAGGCTCAGCCGCATCGTCGCCTGGTCGAACGTGCCGGTAAGCAACGTCCAGACACCGGCCGCCGGGGTCGTCATGCCAACCGCCCAGCTGGTCGTTGCCGCGGCGTCGTCAGCCGGGTTCATGCCGAACGCCCAGCGGTTCAGGCCCTTGTCGTAGCGGAGCACGAACGCCGGTGCATTAGCGCCCGCTTGCGACAACACGGTGTAATTGGCGTTGAGGTCAGCCGGATTGACCCATGCGGACACCGTGAAGGACGCGGCGGTGTTGGTGACCGGTCTGGTAGTGGTTCCGTAGGCCGTCGTTCCATCCAGCTGGAGCCCGCCGCCGCGCCCGGAAACCCGCACGTAGCTGCCGGTCAGGGTGATGTCATTGCCGCGCTGTGTGGCGTCCGTGGCCAGGTTGCCACTGCTTTCCCCGAACGACCAGCCTGCTCGCAACGACGGGACCCGTGAGGGCGCCGCGGTCAGCTCCGGGCCGCAGCCCTCCGCCAAGCCGTACGCAGCCAACGGAACTGCCGTTCCGGCCAGGTCGTGGACGTCCGGCCCGGACAGCGCCCGCTGCCACACCTGCAGGTCATCGAGTGCCCCGTGGAAGAGGTCAACGCGAGCGCCGGACCACTTCGTCGCACCCAGCACCATCGCTCCGGTCGCGGCCCAGGGGTGGGCGATCACCGTGCTCTGTTTGGCTCCGTCGACGTAGAGCGTGGCAACCTCCGTCGAGGCGTCATACGTCCCCGCCACATGCGTCCACACCCCGGCTTGGGGCGGTCTGCTCGCAAAAGCCCAGGCGGCCGCCGGTGTGGCCGAATCACCCGCCGTGATCCGGAAGGCCCACGCATTGCTTTCCTTGTTGTACTGCAGTGCGAACGACATCGACTGAGGACCGTCCTGGGCAAGCACGGTCTGCGAATGCGTCGTATCGGTGAGCTTCGCCCAGGCCGCCACCGTGAACGACTTCGAGGCATCGAGCACCCGATCACCGGCCTGGGCGTAGCCGCTGGTGCCGTCGAGGCCGATTGCACCCTTCACGCCGTCGCTGTAGCCGCTGCTGTCGGGGTGGGTCCAACTGGTGCCGTGGTTGTAGCCCGCACCTCGGCTCACGCCGCCGGACGTCGTTGCCGGGTGGGTGGCCAGTGTCGCGTTGTCCGGTGTCGACGACGCACTGTCGATCAAGGTCGTGCCCGACGACTCGTCAGCGCCCCAGGCCGCGACCAGGTTCTTGCCGGGGGTGAGCGGCTGGACGTGGTAGGAGCAGGACGGTCCGTCCAGCGCCGGGTTGGAGTCGGCGAGCACCACGCAGGTCGCGTTGGGGCTGGGCATGCCGGCCTTGTTCACCGACTTCACCTTGATCAGGTTCTGGTTGCCGTTGGCCGCCACGACCTTGATCGCCGTCGTGGCGACCATCTTGCCGTTGGCGTCGACGCCTTGGGTGGCCGGCGCGGTCGGCGAGCCCTGGGTCTGGGGTTCGGAACCATCGGTGGTGTAGATGAAGTGATCGATGTCGTAGAGGTTCTCGGTGGCCATGCCGGTCCACACGTCGAACTCCACCGCATCGCCTTGAACCTTCGGATCGGTCCACGACGCCATCGCCAGCGCCGGCGGCACCGGCACCTTGGTGTCCACGGTGAATTCGCAGTTGCCGACCCAGTTCGACCACAGCTCACCGTCGTAGGCCTGCATCGACCAGTTGTAGATGCCGTCTTCGTTGATCCACCCCGGAGGAACCGCGGCCAGCTGCGCGGTCGCCTGCTGGTTCGGTCCCGCCGTGCCCACCGGGACGAGGTTGGCGGCGTTTTCGTGGACGTAGACGTTGTGGCCGAGCGCGCCGTAGGCAAGGGCGAACTTCCCGTAGACGGTGCCACCGTCCGGGTCCGACACTTGGCCGGCGACCTGCGGCGTCTTCGTGGACACCCACGGCCGGTTCGGCCCCGACGTACACGGCAGTGTCCCGTTCTGCATCGACAGGGCCGCTGGCGGGTTCGGGTAGGAGTCGTAGTTCACCGCGAAGTACGGGTTCAGGTCGAAACGCCGCCACGCCGCCACCCCATCACCTTCATTGGCGGCTGCGAGCACGAACCACGTGCTCTGCCAACGGTTCGCCGCAGCATCCTTCGCCGCGCGCGTGGCGTCGAACTCACCCGATACGCCCGCTGCGTCATGGCAGTTCGTGGTGTTCATCGTCGAGACCTGGTAACCCCAGCCCGGCTGCGCAGCCCACGTCGTCTCCGGCGAGGCGGCATTCGACAACCACAACCCGGTCGGCTTGGCGTACCCGTCGCACTTGGCGCTGTGTTGGACCTTGGTGTTCAGCGTGGCGCTGTGCACCACCGTGCCACCGAGACGCGCGGAGTTCATCTGGAGGTAGGACCGCGACGTCCCGGCAGTGTCGAAGTCCTCGAAACCGGCCTTCAGGTTCGACAGATCCCCGCCGGTCGCGTTCCAGTTGTGCGCGTCCCGGTAGCCGGACTGGACCACCACATGCGCCTGGTTGTCGCACGAGCCACACCAGTAGCCCGGATCCAGCGACACCGGGTAGCGCGTCGCCGGATCTTGCAAGAAGGCTTGGTCCGGCGTAATGGTCACCTTGTCGGGTCCGAGGGAGACTCCCATCACAGCCTCACGACGGCCTCCACCCTCTCCGAGCTGCTGCTCGGCAGGCGAACCATCCCCGGTGGAGTCCCACATCCGCGACGCCTCACCCGAGAAGACGACCCCACCGGCCGTGTCCTTGACCTCGAGCGCATCGGTCGGACTCGCTTGCGCGGGCGTGCCACGGCCTTCACCTTCGGCGACGGTGACGGTTGTGTTGCGGGTGTGCAGACCAAACGGAATCTGCCTCAGCTGCGGGTTTTTCGCCGCCTCCGGTGTCCTGATGACCAGGTTCTCCTCGAACCCTTCAGCGGCCGCCTTCACCGTCAGATCGACGCCGGGGAGCACTTCCGCGTAGGTGGCGGTGTCGCCGTTGAGCGCCGGGACCGGCAGGTCGCCCGTCCACTTCAGGCCGACCTCTTTGCTGTCCTGCCCCGCCTGTGCGATGGGTACAGCCGCGGAGCCGGTTCCGCCGGGATTGAGCTTGACGTCGATCGTGACCGCCTTGGGCGCAATCGTCCCGTCCGCGCGGCGCACCAGCGTGGTGTCGACCGGCGTCCACGTACCGGCCTGCTTCACCCGAACAGGGTGGACGTACTGCGTCATCCTCCACGAGCCATCCGGATTCGCCATGGTCTGCGACGTCTCGGTCGTCTCCGAGCTCACCTCGACCGGCTTGTTGCCCTCCCGGGCGTATGCCGCGGCAGTGACCTCGTCTGGAGCCGAACCCGGAACGACCCGGGGTGTGTCGGCATGAGCCGATCCGACCGCCACCACGGCCCCGGCACCGACGGCAACGCACACCAAAAAAGCGCGCCAACGCGCACCAAAACAACGCACGAGATCCCCCTCGCCCAAGAGCACCAGCACACAGCCGGGCCCCCGACGAACCCGTGATCACCCTGTCCGATCAGGCCACGGAAGGATATAGACCAAGAGGGGTATTCACCGCAAAAGTGCCTGTCAGAGGAGCGTCTCTCAACACCACCAGGGAGACAATTAGTATAATATAGGACATTTCTCCGCGTTCTTGCGCATCGATTCGCCGGTCCTGGTACGCAGCGCAGCCCCGGCTCGACAACCCGAATTTCGTAACGTCACACGTCCTCACGACGATGCCGCCAGGAGCGAAGGAGCAATTGCCATGACCGAGCACGACGCCGAACAGCCACAGACCGCCGCCGCGTCGTCCCGCCAATACCGGACTCTGCTGTACGTCGGCATCGGCGCGGCCGCCCTCGCCATCTCCGCCGGTGTCCTCTTGGTCGTCGAACTCCCCAGTGGACCGCCTCCGGTCGACTACATTGTCGGTGCCACTGGAAACATCAGCGCCTCTTGGGTCTCCGAAGACAGCGACGGCAAGCTCGACCTCACCAACGGCGGCAACACCGACAGGGTCCGGGCCGGTTCTCTTACGCTTACCGTCGTCTCGACCATGCCAAGTGGCGCCAGCTGCAGCATCGTCGACCCGGACGGCAATCTCGTGGACACCCAGATCGCCTTTCCCCCTCGCGGTACCAGCGGCGCCAACGCGTCAACCATTGTCACCTGTAGCACCAAGAATCACTGACCAGCAGCTTGCCTTGGTCGGAATGGCCGACCCCGGCGTCACCGCCCGGCACCGGCAATTGGCCCGGCCGCACGACAGCCTCCGTCAGCGGACCACCGCCGACAACGCACACAACGCCGCCCACCCGGCCGCGAAACCCGCCACCTTCGCCCGCGCCGAACGATCCGGCAAACCGGTCCCGAACACCACCGCATCCGCCGCATCGGAAGCCACCCTCGCCGCCAACGCCACCTGAAGCGGCTTGCCCTCCGGTGCCAGCAACATCGCCAAACCGATCGCCGCGTCGCGGGCGCCGATTCCGGCGATCAAGGTGCGGACGCCCGCGGTGACGCCGCCGGCCGGGGTCGTCAAGCCGCATGGTTTGGCCAATACGCGCGGCGCGGCGATGATCGTGGCGCTGTACGCGGCCGTCACCGCTCCGAGGACGCGGGTCAACGCGGGCATCCCGCACTCTTGCCCTAGGCGCGAGCCGAGGCTTTCCGCTCACCCCCGTCCGCCGGTGCCGAACCGCCGCCGCCGACGTCGGAGTCGATTGCCGCCGTCACGATGCGGTTGCGGTCGCCAGGTGACAAGACGCCGTTGGCCACCAGTTCCTGCGTCACCGCCTTCACGTGCTTCACGAACCTGTCGTGCGATGCGTACTCCGCGTTCTCGTCGATGACGTCGTTGATCGTGCAGCCGTTGCCGATGTCGATGTTCGCCACCTGGCTGTCGACCCCGCCGATCACCGCCGTCTCGCGGGTGTCCGACACCGGGCAGGCGTCCGGCGGCGGCGCGGCCGCGACCACCGTGAACGCTCCCGAGATCTCGGCCGAGACGTTCCCGGCGACGTCCGTGGCCCGGGCCCGCACGGTGTGCGCCCCCAGCGCCGATACGACCACCGGCGCCGCGTACCTGGTCCACGCCGCGCCGTCCACTTTGTACTCGACGAAGCCCACTCCGGACTCGGTGTCCGAGGCCGTCACCGTCACGGTCGCCGAGCCCACGTAGTTCCAGCCGCCGTCCTGCTTGCCGGTGACCTGGAGCGCGACCGAAGGTGCCGTCGTGTCCCCGCCGGCGACCACGGTGAACGACACCGAACCCTCCGCGGATGCGTTGCCGGCGACGTCCCGAGCGCGGTAGCCCACCGTGTGCGCCCCTGCCGCGGACACCGGAACCGGTGCCGTGTAGGCCGTCCACGCCCCACCGTCCGCTTTGTACTCGACGGCGGCGACCCCGGACCCCGCGTCCGCAGCCGTCACCGTGACCGTCGCCTTGCCGACGTAGCTGCCGTCGGCGTCCTGCGTGCCGGCCACCGAGGCCGACACCGTCGGCGGTGTCGTGTCGCTGCGGACCACCGTGAAGTGGGCCATGCCCTCCGGCGACACGTTCCCGGCGACGTCGGTGGCCCGGTAGTGCAGCATGTGCGTGCCGGCAGCGGAAACCACCACCGGCGCGGTGTAAGCCGTCCAGGCCCCGCCGTCCAGCTGGTACTCCACCGAAGCCACGCCGGAATCCGCGTCCGTGGCCGTGATCCGCGCCGTCGCGGCGTCGAGGTAGTTGCCCGCCGTGTCCTGGGTGCCGGTGATCGCCGCGCTCACCGCGGGCGCCGTCGTGTCCCCCGGCCGTGCGACGACCGTGAAGTGCGCCATCCCTTCTTCCGACGTGTTCCCGGCGACGTCGCGGGCGCGGTAGTGCAGCATGTGCATGCCCGCGGCGGAAACCACCACCGGCGCCGAGTACGCCGTCCAGGTGCCGCCGTCGAGCTGGTATTCGACCGCGGCGACGCCGGAGCCCGCGTCGGTCGCCGAAAGCGCCACCGTGGCGGAGCCGACGTAATTGCCGGACGGGTCGCGATCCCCCGTCACGGCAGCGGTCACGGTCGGCGGGGTCGTGTCGCCGGTGCCGTCGGAGACGACGAACTCCCCCACCATCGCCGTGTGCCCGGGAATCGTGCAGTAGTACCGGTACTTGCCCGGTGTCAGCGTCACGACGGCTTCGTGCCGGCCGTCCTGCGGGTCGAACGGATTGGCCAGGATGTTGAGCGAGACGTCGTGGTTGTAGCCCGGCGTCGTCGTGTCGAAGGTCAGGGTGTGCGACATCCCGGTCGTGTTGCCGGTGGCTTCGCTGTTCTCGAAGACGATGGTGGTCTCGCCGGGCAGGGCGCCGGTCGGCGCGGAGGCGTACTCGGTGGTGCTGTTGTTCCCGGTCCAGGTCAGCGTCTGGACCGGGGCCGCCGCCGCGGGCGTCGCCAGCCCGAGCAGCGCCAGGAACGCGGTCAGCAGCAGGGCGATCAGTCGTGGGGACATCGCGGGGAACCCTTCCTGAAGTGGGCCTCGTGAGTGGTAAGGCGGGTTAGAACCCGCCTTACCACTCACGACGGCCGCGGCAGACCTACAGCTGCCGCACCCGGATGTTGCGGAACTCGATCAGGTCGTTGTCGCTGTGGTTCTGCAGCCCGATGAACCCGCTGACGAACTGCCGCAGGTCGGTCGGCGGGTCACCCGCCCGCGACGACTGCTGGCCCGGCGTGTTGTCGAACTCGTTGATCACCACGCCGTTGCGGATCATCGTGTAGTGCTGCCCGACGACCTTGATCTCGTACTCGTTCCACGTCCCCTTCGGCCGCGCGCCCGCCTGGTCGAGCGGGCGCGGGTCGAAGTTGTAGACCGACCCGGTCTTCTGCGGCTCGCCGGTGTCGCCGTCGTAGATCTGGATCTCGTGGCCGCAGTAGATCGCGACCCACGCCTGCGACGTCCGCGCCGACCCGACCGTGCCGCAGCTGCCCGGCGGCCGCTGGTCGAGGGGGGTCCGCGGGTCCGGGAACCGGACGAACACGCCGCTGTTGGCCCGGAAGCCATCCGGGGCGATGTCCTTGAACTGCACCTTCACCGAGAAGTCGCCGAACTGCCGCTGGGCGTACCAGAGCATGCCCAGCCCGCCGGCCGAGCGGATGGACCCGTCGGGTTGCAGCGTGAACTGCCCCGAAGGGGCCTGTTCCCAGGCCCGCAGCGACGCGGCTGTGCCGTCGAAGAGCGCCTCGTAGCCGGTGGTCCCCGGTTTCCCGATCGGTGACGCCTCGGCGGCCGCGTTCAGCTCCGCCACCTCGGCGTCGTCGAGCACCCCGAGGTCCGACAGCGTCTCGGTGGCCTGCTCGACGTGGTTGACGAACGCCGCGTGCGTGCTCCACGTGCCTTCGTCGTCGAGGAAGTCGTCCACCGTGCAGCCACCGCCGGCGTTGCGGTTGACCACCTTCGTGACGGTGTCGCCCAAGGTCACCACCGGACTCGGATCGGCCACCGCGCAGCCGACGTTCACCGACGCCCGGGTCGTCACCGCCTCGCCGTCCGCGTAGGTCACGGTGAGCTTGGCGGTGAAGATCCCGGTCCGCGGGTAGGTGTGCCGCGGGTCGGCCTGGGTGGACACCGAGCCGTCGCCGAACTCCCACCGGTAGGACACGCCACCGGACTTCGACCCGGTGAACGCCGCCGTCAGCGCCTTGTTCTGCACCATGGTCGACGACGCCGCAGGAGCGGGCGTCGGCGCACCGCCGGTGTAGCTGATCTTCAGCAGCTTCTGGTTGGCGTCCAGGGAGAAGAAGCCGTTGCCGTAGTCGAGCACGTACAGCGCGCCGTCCGGCCCGAACTTGGCGTCCATCCAGCTCTGCACCCGGGTGTCCCCCGAGCCGCCCGGGATGATCTGCCGGAACGTCTCGGCGAACACCGGCGGCTGGTGCGTCGGCACGCCCGCCGGGTCGACCGCCACCGCGACGCGGTTCTGCGAGTTGGCCTCGTCGGCGATGAACCACTTGTTGTCCCAGTACTCCGGCCACGCGACGCCGCTGTTCGTGTTGACCAGCGAGCGGTGGTAGGTCGGCCCGGACATGACGGCCTGGCCGCCGCCCCGCAGGTACGGCTGGGTGTAGGTGGCGTCCGCCGCGTTGTACGTCGGGATCGACGAACCCGGCCGCTTCGGGAAGACCGGGCCGCCGCCGTCCGGCGAGTACCAGATCATGTTGTCCTTGATCGGCGGCAGCGTCACCAGGCCGGTGTTGCGCGGCGAGGTGTTCACCGGGTGGTCGCAGTCGTACCAGCCGGTGAGTTCCGCGGCGTTGGTGCTGCTGCGGTCGCGGTAGGGCTGCCGGTTGCCCATGCAGTACGGCCAGCCGTGGTTGCCCGCCTCGGTGATGATCGTGGCCGTCTCGTACTTCGCCGGCCCGAGCTCCGGGCTCGGCGACGGCGCGTCCGGGCCGACCCAGCCCGCGGTCAGCCAGTTGTGCACCGGGTCGATCTGCAGCCGCGAGATGTTGCGGACGCCCATCACGTAGATCTCCGGGCGGGTCTTGTCCGCCGGCCCGCTCGGGAACAGGTTGCCCTGCGGGATGGTGTACGTCCCGTTCGCCTCCGGGTGGATCCGCAGGATCTTGCCGCCGAGGTCGTTCGTGTTGCCCGCCGTGCGGCGCGCGTCCTGGAACGACAGGCCCTTGTAGTCGAGGGTCCAGTTGTTGCCCGAGTACCCGTTCGACCCGCCCGAGGAGTTGTTGTCCCCGGACCCGACGTAGAGGTTGCCGTCCTTGTCGAACGCCATGCCGCCGCCG
The DNA here is from genome assembly GCF_053601215.1 of Amycolatopsis sp. NPDC004772. Taxonomy (NCBI): domain Bacteria; kingdom Bacillati; phylum Actinomycetota; class Actinomycetes; order Pseudonocardiales; family Pseudonocardiaceae; genus Amycolatopsis; species Amycolatopsis sp. NPDC004772. The sequence continues at coordinate 54,891 of NZ_JBSGBK010000020.1, read as the reverse complement.
GCGTGGCAGCAGCTGTGGATCTGCACGTCCCAGGACAGCAGGTCCTTGCGGGTGGCCTGGTCGATCGTCTGCGCGCCCGCGTCGTAGGTGAACCGCGAGATCGTGCGCTTCCCGATCCGCTTGTCGCGGTCGATCGACTCGTGCGGCATCCAATAGGCGTAGAAGAAGCCGTTCTCGGTGAACTTCGGGTCCAGCACCATCCCGAGCAGGCCCTCTTCGTTCTTGACCAGCTCGTCGCCGCTGCCGCGGTTGCCCATCACCCGCAACGTGGTGAGCAGCTTGACCTTCTTGGTGGCCGGGTCCCACTGGTGGATCGTGCCGCAGCCGAGGCCGACGTTCGGGTCGTCCCAGCTGACCACCGGCCCGGTCGGGCAGGCCGCCTTGCCGATGTAGAACACCTTGCCGTCCGGGGCGATGGTCAGCCCGTGCGGCTCGCCGATCTGGTCGAGCTGCCCGGCCGCGTTCTTGCCGGTCAGCTTCTCCACCTTGTAGTTCGCCGCGATCCCGGCCTGGCAGTCGCCGCGGACCATGCCGGTGGTCCAGCGCAGGGCGCCGAGCAGGTGGTCGCGGAACTGCCCTTCGCCGTAGGAGCCCTCGGTGCGGCCCATGCCGGTGTAGAAGGAGCGGCCGCCGTCGTAGTCGCGGCACCAGGAGATCGGGTGGAACGGGCCGTTCGCGCCGACGCCCGGCTGGTAGCCCTTCTCCTCGACCTGCGCGACGGGGTGGACGGTGCCGACCGGATTGGTCTCCCAGTTGAGCCAGCGGTCGGTGCGCGTCCAGTTCTGCGGCAGCCCCTTGGTGGCCGGGTGCTTCGCGTCGAGGACGTCGACGACGGCCTGCTGCGGCGCCGGCTCGGGCGGCGGCGGGGTGGTCGAGGTGTCCTTGAACAGCTTGAGGTCCGCCAGCTGGATGATCGGCTCACCGGCGTTCGCGGTGATGTTCAGCCGGTAGTTCGGGTAGACCGTGGTGTTGGCGAAGGTGAACGTCCGGGTCTGGAACGGCTCGGTGAACGTCTCGTTCGCCCGGGTGTCCAGGTCGGTCCAGGTGCTGCCGTCCGCGGACCCCTGCAGCGTCCAGTTCTTCGGGTTCCGGCCCGGGAAGTCGTTCGCCGAGGTCAGCGAGTAGCTGCTGATCGCGACCGGGGTGGCCATCTTGTAGGCGGCCCAGCCGGTCGTCGCGAACGTCAGCCACTTCGTGTTCTCGTTGTTGTCGGCCAGTTTCTCCTTGGTTTCGTTGGGCGGGTTCTCCCCGCTCGCGGTCACCGACGCGACCGCTTCGGGGGTGAGCCGCGCCCCGACCGGGCGCGCCCCGATCAGGCCGGTGAACCACTGCGACGAGTCCTGCGCGCGGGCGGCGTCGGAGATGCCGAGGAAGCCGCCACCCGCCTTCATGTACGCCTGCAGCGCGCCTTCCTGGTCCCGGCTGAGCGTGACGCCCTGCGCGGACAGGAAGACGACACCGCGGTAGCGGGCCAGGTTGGCGGTGCTGAAGACGGCGGGATCCTGCGACGCCGTCACCGTGATGCCGTTGTCCCCGCCCAGCCGCGCGATCGCGTCCGCCGCGCGGAGCACCGGGTCCTTCTGACCGGCCGCGGCGCCGTGGAAGACCAGCACGTTCACCGGCACGTTCGCCGCGGGGGCCGCCGCGGCCACGGGCATCGCCAGCAGCGATGCCCCGGCCGCGAGGACCGAGCCGATGGCGAGCACGACCGCGCCGCGCCTGCCGAACCATCGTCGTTTCATGACTCCCCTCCTCATCACGAGTGCGTCCCGGCGTCCGGGCTCAGGCCGTGCCCGGTGTGGCCGTGCTCCTTGAACCGGTCGATCGCGTCCTGCGCGCCGTCGGGCAGGCTGCCGTCGGGGTTGCGGACCAGGAAGAGCCCCACCATGCCGCCGTCGGAATGGGTCTGGACGTGGCAGTGGTACATCCACGCCCCGGGCCCGGAACCTTCGCCGGCGATCACCTGGAACCCGAACGAGCTGCCCGGGTCGAGGTTCTTGTTGTCGACGATGGCAACGTTGTCAGCGGCGCTGCCGAGCATCCCGGTCCGGGTATCGGCCCAGCGGTGCCCGTGCAGGTGGAACGTGTGCGGCAGGCTGCCGTACCCGATGCAGACCCACTCGACGCGCTCGCCGAGGCGAGCCTCGAACATCGGCGTGTCGGGCGCCATCGCGTGGTTGATCAGCATTTCGTTGAACACGACCGTGTACTGCTTGCTGGGCAGCAGGTCGCCGCGCTTGCGGACGATCAGCCCGCCGTACAGCCCGCGGGCGAGGCCGGCGGTGCCGTGGTCGGTGCCCATGGCGTGGTCGTGGTAGTGCCAGTAGCCGGCGCTGCCGGGCATCCAGAACCCGCCGCCGGCGTCGTACCGGGCTCGCGTGCGCCAGGTGTACTTGCGCGTCTCGCCGGGGTTGTTGAAGGACGCGTTGAGCGGGGCGCCGTCCGACGCGGTGTCGTAGATGACGCCGTGCGGGTGGATCGACAGCCGTTTGTCGGTCCGGTTGACCAGTTCGATCTCGAGGGTGTCGCCCTCGTAGACCTCCAGCAGCGGCCCCGGGATGGTGGCCTTGCCCGGCTCGAGGCCGTAGCCGTAGAGGCCGCCGGGCAGGGCTTCGGCGTAGATGGTGATCTGGCGGGTCAGCCCCGCGGCGAAGGCCGCATCGGCCGCCCCGACCGCGGGCGCGAGCACACCCGCGGCGGTTCCGGCCAGCATCGACCGACGTGATACTCGCATGTCGAGTCCCCCGGGGCTCTCAGAACCGGACGGTGCGGAGGTATTCGAACCCGACCTTCGCCGTGCTGAGCGGATCGGCCGGCTGGTCGTGCTCGACGATGAACTCGCGGATGTGGTGACAGGACGCGGCGAAGATGCGCCGGAAGTCGATCACGCCGGTGCCGGGGTCGGTCATCTGCCCGTCCGCGGTCCGGTCCTTGACGTGGTATTGCGTCACCCGCGGGTAGTGCTGCCGGAACAGCTGCACCGGATCGGCGCCGCCGGTCACCGCCCAGAACAGGTCGATCTCGAGGTGGACGGTCCGCTTGTCGGTCTTCGCGGTCAGGACGTCGTAGGGCCGCACGCCGCCGATCGGGGCGAACTCGTGGTTGTGGTTGTGGTAGCCGAGCGCGATCCCGGCCTTCCGGAACGCCGTCGCGGCGGTGTTCAGGCGGCCCGCGAAGGCCTCCCACTCGGCGATGGTGGCGAAGTTCGCGTACGGCACGTTGGCGAGGGTGTTGCCGAGGATCTTCGCGTCGGCGATGGTCTGGTTCAGGTCGCCGTCGATGCCGACGTGCGTCGAGGACGCCTTGAGGTGGCAGCGGTCGAGGATGGCGCGGAACTCGGCGGCGCTGCGGCCGTAGGTCCCGGCCAGCTCGACCTTCCGGTAGCCGATGTCGGCCAGCGCGGAGAGCGTGCCTTCCGGGTCGTCCTGCAGCAGCGACCGGAGGGAGTAGAGCTGGATGCTGATCTTCTCGAGCGGCACGCGGCGGCGAGCCGGAGAGGCGCTCGCGGTGCCGGGCACCGCGATGGCCGCCGCCCCCACCGTCAGGGCCGCTGTCGCCACGTTCAGGAAGGTTCGCCGGGAGTGCTGTTCAGCTTCATGACCGCACATGGAACTCCCTCATTTCTGGTTGCTGAAAGCCGCGTCGAAGGCCGCCGACGGCTTGTCGAACAGGTGCGCGCGCACGTACTTCACCGCCTCCGCCGCGCCGCGGAGCCGGTCCATCCCGGCGTCTTCCCACTCCACCGAAATCGGGCCGGTGTAGCCGATCGAGTTCAGCGCCCGGAAGCAGTCCTCCCACGGGACGTCGCCGTGGCCGACGGACACGAAGTCCCAGCCCCGCCGCGCGTCCGCCCACGCTAGGTGCGACCCGAGCCGTCCGTTGCGGCCGTCGAAGCGCTTGCGGGTGTCCTTGCAGTCGACGTGGTAGATCCGGTCGGCGAAGTCGAGGATGAACCCGACCGGGTCGAGGTCCTGCCAGACGAAGTGCGACGGGTCCCAGTTCAGCCCGAACGCCGGCCGGTGCTCCACGGCCTCCAGCGCGCGCTGGGTCGTCCAGTAGTCGTAGGCGATCTCCGAGGGGTGGACCTCGTGCGCGAACCGGACGCCGACCTCGTCGAAGACGTCCAGGATCGGGTTCCACCGGCGGGCGAAGTCCGCGTAGCCGTCATCGATGTCAGCGCGCGAGACCGGCGGGAACATCGCGACGTACTTCCAGATCTTGGAGCCGGTGAAGCCGATGACGGTGTCCACGCCGAGCTTCGCCGCCGCCCGCGCGGTGTCGGCCATCTCGGCCGCCGCCCGCTGCCGGACGCCCTCGGCTTCGCCGTCGCCCCAGATGCGGGACGGCAGGATCGCCTGGTGCCGCTGGTCGATCGGGTCGTCGCAGACGGCCTGCCCGACGAGGTGGTTCGAGATCGCCCACACCTTGAGGCCGTGCTCGGCGAGCAGCCGCAGCCGCCCCGGCACGTAGTCCTCTTCGGACAGTGCCCGGTCGACCTCGAAGTGGTCGCCCGAGCAGGCGATCTCCAGCCCGTCGTAGCCCCACTCCGAGGCGAGCTTGCAGACCTCGGTGAACGGCAGATCGGCCCACTGGCCGGTGAACAACGTGACGGGACGGCTCATTTCTCCTCCACCGGTGTCCAAGTCGCTTCCGCGGCCGCGCTTTTCTCGACGGCGTCCAGCACCCGCTGGACGCGCAGGCCGTCGTCGAAGCCCGGCGCGGGGTCGGTGCCCGCGCCGATGGCGTCCAGGAGGTCGGCGACCTCGTGGGTGAACGTGTGCTCGTAGCCGAGGAGGTGCCCCGGCGGCCACCACGCACCGACGTACGGGTGCTGCGGCTCGGTGACGAGGATGCGCCGGAACCCGGCTTCGGTGCCGGTGCCCTCGTACCACTGGAGTTCGTTCATCGACTCGAAGTCGAACGCCAGGCTCGCCTTCGAGCCGTTGATCTCCAGCCGCATCGCGTTCTTGCGGCCCAGCGCGAACCGGGTCGCCTCGAAGGTCGCCACCGCGCCCCCGGACAGCCGGGCCAGGAACACCGCGGTGTCGTCGACCGTGACGTCGTCGGTGCCGCCGGTCTCGGCCGGCCGCTGCTTGACGAAGGTGTTCGTCAGCGCCGAGACGCCGGTGATCAGCTCGCCGGTGACGAACTGGGCCGCGTCGACGATGTGCGCCCCCAGGTCGCCCAGCGCTCCCGAACCGGCGCTTTCGCGACGCAGCCGCCAGGTCATCGGCGCCTGCGGGTCGGACAGCCAGTCCTGCAGGTACACCGACCGCACGTGCCGGATCTCGCCGAGTGCCCCGCCCTCGACCAGTTTCCGGGCGTGGGCGAGTGCGGGCACCCGGCGGTAGTTGAACGCGACCATGGCCCGTACCCCGCGTTCCCGGGCCCGCCGCGCCGCCTCGGCCATCGCTTCGGCTTCGGCGACCGAGTTGGCCAGGGGTTTCTCGCACAGCACGTGCTTCCCGGCCGCCAGCGCGGCGATGGCGATCTCCGCGTGGCTGTCCCCCGGGGTGCAGACGTCGACCAGGCCGACGTCGTCCCGGGCGACGAGCTTCCGCCAGTCGGTTTCGACGTCGTCCCAGCCGAACTTCTCCGCGGCGGCCTTGGCCCGGGCCTCGTCCCGGCCGCCGAGGACGGCGAGTCGCGGCACCAGCGGCGGATCGAAGAACCGGTGGACGCTGCGCCACGCGTGCGAATGCACCGCACCCATGAACGCGTGGCCCACCATCCCGATCCCGATCGTTTCCCGTGCCGGGCTCATACCCCTCCTTGCGTTTCGTAGTGGGTCGTGAGTGGTAAAGCGGGTTCTAACCCGCCTTACCACTCACGAAGGCCGCGGAAGACTCTGGTCAGGAGTCGAAGCCGACGTCGAGGTACTGGTCGACGTTCTCCTTGGTCACGACCGCCGAGTACGTGGTGATCTCGGCCGGGATGTCGTGCTCGGCCAGGTCGCCGATCCCCTTGCCCTGCCCGAGCAGCCGGGCGAGCGCGACCGCGGTCGAGGCCATCGACGGGCTGTAGAGCACGGTCGCCTTGATCGGCGAGGAGTCGGCCTTGATCAGGTTCATCATGTTCTTCGAGCCGGCGCCGCCGACCATGATGAACTCCTTGCGGCCCGCGGTGTCGATCGCCGCGTTGACGCCGATGCCCTGGTCGTCGTCGTGGTTCCACAGGGCGTCCAGCTTGGGCGCGCCCTGCAGCAGGTTCGCCGTCTGCTGCTCGCCCGACTCCGACGTGAACTGCGCCGACACGCGCGGGCCCACACTGAACCCGGCGCGCCCCAGCGCGTCCTTGAAGCCCTTGCTGCGTTCCTGGGTCAGCGGCAGCGAGTCGATCCCGGCGACCTCGCCGATGACCGGGTTCGCGACGTTCTTCTTCTTGAGCTCCGCGGCGATGTAGTTGCCCGCGTTGACGCCCATCCGGTAGTTGTCGCCGCCGATCCAGGTTCGGTACGCCAGCGGCGTGTCGAAGACGCGGTCGAGGTTGATCACCGGGATGCCGGCGTCCATCGCCTGCTGGCCGACCGCGGTGAGCGCCTTGCCGTCGAAGGGCAGGATGACCAGGACGTCGACCTTCGCGTTGATCAGCGTCTCCACCTGGGAGATCTGCTGGTTGACGTCGTTGGTGCCTTCGGTCGCGTTGAACTTCACCTCGCTGAACTTCTGCGCCTGGGCCTTGGCGTTCTTGGTGATCGCGGCGATCCAGCCGTGGTCGGCGGCCGGTGCGGAGAAGCCGATGGTGATCGGCTTGCCCGGCTGGGCGTTGTTGCCCGCGTTGGCGACCGGCGCGTTCGACTCCGAGTTCGCGGGCGTGTTCGACGTGCAGCCGGCCAGCAGCGCGCCGGCGCCGACGGCGGCCCCGCCCAGCAGGAATCCCCGGCGGCCGAGGAAGGGTTGTTCGGCCATGTTGACCTCCATCGGTGATTTCTACGGACCGGTCCTGGCTTTCCTGGCCCGGAACTGCAAGAGCACGGCGAGCACGATGATCACGCCCTTGGCGATGTTCTGGATGTCGGTGTCCAGGTTGTTCAGCGTGAAGATGTTCGACAGCACCGTGAAGATCAGCACGCCGACGAGGGTGCCGATGAGCGAGCCGCGGCCGCCGGTCAGCAGCGTGCCGCCGATGACCACCGCCGCGATCGCGTCGAGTTCGTAGAACATGCCGTTGGTCGACGCGCCCGCCGTCGTCCGCGCGACGACCATCAGCGCGGCGATCCCGCAGCAGAGCCCGGCCACGCCGTAGACGAGCGCGAGGTGGCGCTTGACGTTGATGCCGGCCAGCCGGGACGCCTCGGCGTTGCCGCCGACCGCGTACGTCCGGCGGCCGAAGGTGGTGCGGTTGAGCACCACCCAGCCGACCGCGAAGACCAGCGCGAACAGCCAGATCAGCGTCGGGATGCCGAGGAAGCCGCCGCGGAAGAAGGCCAGGAAGTCCTGGTCGGTGACGACCTGGGTGCGGCGGCCGCTGATCCGCTCGGCGAGCCCGCGGGCCGAGACGTACATCGCCAGGGTGGCGATGAACGGCACGACTTTGCCGTAGGCGACCAGGACGCCGTTGATCAGCCCGCAGCCGAGCCCGACCGCGAGTCCGCAGAGGACCATCACGAACGGCCCGTACGACTGCGTGGCCAGCGTGGTCAGCCAGACGCCGGCCAGGCCGACCATCGAGCCGACCGACAGGTCGATGCCGCCGCTGATGATCACGAACGTCATCCCGACGCTGACCACGCCGATCGCGGCGGCCAGCCGCAGGATCGTCGAGATGTTGCTTTCGGTGAAGAACAGTTCGGGCCGGGTGAACTGGCCGACCAGGCACAGGACGACGAGCACCCCGGCCAGGCCGAGCAGCCGCGGGTCGGCGGAGAAGGTGAACCGCTTCCGTTCGGCGGGCAGCGCTTCCTGGGGCGGTGCCTGGGTTTCGGTCATGCCGCGCTCCCCTCGAGAATCACGTCGAGCACCTCGGCCTCGGTCAGCCCGGCGGAGCGCCGGTCGGCGAGGACCCGGCCCTCGCGCAGCACCAGCACCCGGTCGGACAGCCCGAGCACCTCGGGGATTTCACTGGACACCAGCACGATCGCCACGCCGGTCGCGGCCAGCTCGTCGATCAGCCGGTACAGCTCGGCGCGGGCGCCGACGTCGACACCGCGCGTCGGCTCGTCGAGCAGCAGCACCCGGCAGCCGCGGACCAGCCACCGCGCGAGCACGGCCTTCTGCTGGTTGCCGCCCGACAGCGTGCGGACGATCCGCCGCGGGTCGGCGGGTCGCAGGTCGAGGCGGCGCAGGCTGGCGCCGGCGTCGTCCAGTTCGCGGGCGCGCTCGGTGAAGCCGAGTTTCGCGTACCGGCCGAGGCTGGCCAGGGTGACGTTGTGCACCACCGGCAGGTCGAGCAGCAGGCCCTGGCTCTTGCGCTCCTCGGGCGCGAGGCCGATGCCCGCCTTGACCGCCGCCCGGACGCCGGGAGCGAGCGGCTTCCCCTGGACCGCAACGGTTCCGCGGTCGGCCTTGCGGGCGCCGAAGATCGTTTCCAGCAGCTCGCTGCGCCCGGAGCCGACCAGGCCGGCGATGCCGACGACCTCGCCGGCGTGGACGGTGAAGCTCACGTCCTCGAACTCGCCGTGCCGGGTGAGGTTCTCGACGGCGAGCGCGGTCTCCGGTTTCGCGTGCCCGTCGTGGCGCGGCCCGAAGACCGTCTCGACCTTGCGGCCGGCCATCAGCGCGACCAGGTCGGCGGTCGGCGTCTCGCGGGCGTCGAGGCCGGTGCCGACGGTCCGGCCGTCCTTGAGCACGGTCACCCGGTGCCCGATCCGGCGCAGCTCCTCCAGGCGGTGGGAGATGTAGACGACCGCGACGCCGTCGGCGGTCAGCTCGCCGACGATCCGGAAGAGGTTGTCGACCTCCTCGCCGGCCAGCGCGGCGGTGGGTTCGTCCATCACGAGCAGCCGGGCGTCGTGGGCCAGCGCGCGGGCCATCGAGACGAGCTGCTGGCCGGCGGCCGACAGCTTGCCGACCTCGGTCGACGGCCGGATGTCCGGGTGGCCGAGCCGGGCCATCAGGCGGGCGGCTTCGTCGCGGGCCTGGGAGATGCGCGTGAAGCCGAAGCGGGCGCGTTCGTGGCCGAGGAAGATGTTGTCCGCCACCGAAAGCCCGGGCACGAGGTCGAGTTCCTGGTACATGGTGGCGATGCCCAGGCGCAGGGCGTCGACCGGCGAGCCGAGCGTCACCGCTTCGCCCTGCCAGGTGAGTTCGCCGGTGTCGGGCTGGTGCGCGCCGGAGAGGACCTTGATCAGCGTCGACTTCCCGGCGCCGTTCTGGCCGAGCAGGCAGTGCACCTCGCCGGCTTCGACGTCGAGGTCGACGCCGTCGAGGGCGCGGACGCCGGGGAAGGTCTTCACGATCCCGCGGACGGACAGCAGGGTCATACCGTGGCCTCCTCGGCGAGCGTCGGGTTCGCGAACAGCCGCTCGGCCGCCACGTGCGCGGCACCCCGCAGCGGCGCCTGCAGGCCGAGCCCGGACGCCACGACCCGCGCCTGGCCGAGCGGCCGGGCGGCGAGTTCGACGCGGACCGGTTCGACCAGCCACTCCCCCAGTTCCGCGAAGTAGCCGCCGAGCACGACGACGTCCGGGTCGAGCACGTCGACCACCGTGGACAGGGCAATGCCGAGCGCGACGCCGAGTTCGTGGACCGCTGTCACCGCGCGCTGGTCACCCAGCCGGATGCGGTCGGTGAGCCGGGCGACGCGGCCTTCGACGCCGTCGGCGGGATCGTGCAGCGGGTCGCCGGGGGCCGCCGCCGCGCGCAGGACGGCGGCGAGGCTCGCTTTGGTTTCCAGGCAGCCGGTCCGGCCGCAGGAGCAGCGTTCGCCGGAGGGGTCGACGGCGATGTGCCCGACCTCGCCCGCGAAGCCGCGCGCGCCGCGCAGGATCGTGCCGCCGGAGACGAACCCGCCGCCGACGGCGGTGCCGCCGCCGAGGTAGAAGACCTCGGTGCCGGTGCCCGCGACCGATTCGGCGAGGGCACCGAGGTTGGCGTCGTTGTCCACGGCGATGGCGGCGGCGGGGACGCCCAGCCGGGCCGCCATGAGGCCGGCGATTTCGGCGTCCCGCCAGCGCAGCGCGGGCGCGAACCGCAGCACGGCGGCGGCCGAGTCGACCAGGCCGGGCACCGAGATCGCGACGCCGACCGGCGGCCCGGGCAGGACCGAGTGAGCCAGCCGGCCGAGCTCGTCCATCGTTCTCTGGAGCCCGAGCGCGGCGACGTCGACGGTCTCGGCGCGTTCGGCCAGCACCCGGCCGGACAGGTCGGTGACCCGGGCCGAGAGCCGGTCGGCCTCGATACCCATTGCCAGCGCGTACGCGTCTTCGCCGTGCAGCTCGACCAGCCGGCTCGGCCGCCCGTTGCCGGGGCGGACCCCGGCGGGCCGGACCAGGCCGCGCTCGGCGAGTTCGGTGAGCAGGCCGGGCACCGCGGACTTGGGGAGGCCGCAGCGGGCCGCCAGCTGGGTGCGCGAGAGCGGGCCGGTGCGCAGTGCCCGCAGGACCGCGGCCAGGTTCGCCGTACGCGGGCTCGCCGAACCGGCTCGCCTCGTTCCGGTGACGGCCACGGTGCCCCCATCTTGCGCTGGCTACTGAACGCACTTTGTCGCTCAGGCAGCGAAAGTAGGGTGACTGGCATCACTCGTCAAGGTGATGCGGGTGCGTTTAGTCGGGTTTTCACCCGGATAGACGTGCGAAACCGGACAGACTTTCGCTCGATGCGTACGAAAGTCTGTCCGATCTTGACGTTACATTGTGGACGCGTTCAGCAACGCTCGGTTATCTGATTGCTCAGCTGCTGAGCGTGAATGCGCGATCCGTGGCCGACCAGGCGGCCCCGATGACGCCCGCCGTCTCGCCCAGCTCGGACAGCACGATCGGCAGGTTTCCGGTGGCCAGAGGCAGCGAGCGCCGGTACACCGCGCTGCGGACCTCGGCGAGCAGCTGGTGCCCGAGCTGGGCCACCCCGCCGCCGATCACCACCATGCCCGGGTTGATGAAGCAGACCAGCGAGGCGATGACCTGGCCGAGCCGGCGCCCGCCGTCGCGGATGAGATTGACCGCGCCGGAGTCGCCGGCCGCGGCGGCCCGGCCGACGTCACGGGCGGTGACGACCCCGCGTTCGGCGGCCGCCTCGGCCAGGTGCGCCGACCGGCCGCTGCGGGCCAGGGCCAGCCCGTCACGGGCGAGGGCGGCCCCGCCGAAGTAGGCCTCCAGGCAGCCGACCTCGCCGCACGCGCAGGTCGGGCCGAAGTCGTCGAGCCGGATGTGCCCGATGTCGCCCGCGGTGCCCGCGACCCCGCGGTAGACCTTGCCGCCGAGCACGATCCCGCAGCCGATCCCGGTGCCGATCTTGACGAACATCAGGTCGTCGGTCGAGCGCGCGACCCCGGCGTGCCGCTCGCCGAGCGCCATCGCGTTGACGTCGTTGTCCACCGCGACCGGACAGCCCCACAGCCCGCCGAGGTGGTCGCGGACGTTGAACCGGTCCCAGCCGGGCATGATCGGCGGCGCGACGGCCATGCCTTCGGCGAAGCTGACCGGCCCCGGCAGCCCGATCCCGGCGGCGATCAACCGGCCGGGCGCCTCGTCCCGGACCTTTGCGGCGAGCTCGGCGACCCGCCGCAGCACCGGGTGCGGGCCCTGCCGCACATCGCAGTCCTCGACGGCGTGCGCGAGCACCTCGCACGAGGCATCGGTGACGGCCACGCCGACCGACGTCGCCCCGACGTCGACGGCGAGCACCCGCAGCTCCCCCGCGAGCCGCACGAGCGTGGACCGCCGCCCGCCCCGGCTGGCCGACGGCCCGGCGGCTTCGACGAGCCCGACCTCGGCGAGCCGGGCGACCTCGGCGCCCACCCGGGCGCGCGGCAGTTCCAGGCGCTCGCCCAGTTCGACCCGCGACATCGGGCCGTCGTCGCGGAGCAGGGTCAGCAGCCGGGTCTGGTGCCGGGTTTCGACCATCGACTGCTCCGGGGTGGATACCGTGCTCATTCGCCTCAGCGTACTGGTGCGCGGCGGCCCGCCGATCCGCCCGGCCGTGGCTGGCGGGGTGCGGGTGGGGGTCACCCGGACCGGTGCGATCGGCGCCGATCCCGTTCACCGGCCGGGCTTCGGGGGCAGCCTCCCGCCATCGCAAACCGGCTCTACGACAGGAGGATCACCATGCGACGGATCACGGCCGCGCTGGGTGCGTTGGCGTTGACGACCGGAGTCCTCACCGGCGCTTCGGCCGCCGCACCGGTATCGGCAACGCCATCGGCCTCGGCTCAGGCGGAGAGCGTCCCGGCGGAGAGGTGCATCGGCAGCTCGCTCGCGATGTTCGCCACGACGGCGTTGTGCGTGGTCCCCCGGACCTATCCGATCCTGCTCATCCCGGCGAGCTGAGCCGGCCGGCGGGCGGGTGCGGGGTGCCGATCGGGTGCCCCGGCACCCGGCCCGCCGGCCGGCCAGGCCGATCCACGACCGGCCGCCTCACCGCACCGCCACCGGGAAGTCCGGCAGCACCAGCGCCGAGTGCTCCGGCCGAGCCACCGCCGGCGGCGCCGTGGTCAACCCCCTGAGCGCCGCGTTGCGGGCCTCCAACGCTTCCGCCGTTGCCGGGAACAAGGTCGCCTGGCCCTCGCTCACCAGTCCCTGGTTGGCCTCCACGAACCCGCGCAACCGGCTCTCGTACGCCGCGAACGCCGCCGCATGGTCCGGGAACACCGCCAACGCGTGCGCAAGCACATAGGCACCCACCAGGGCGAGGCTCGTGCCCTGGCCGGTCAAAAACGATGGCGCGTGGGCCGCGTCGCCGACCAGGACCACGCGGCCGGCCGACCAGCGGGGCATGCGGATCTGGCTGATCACGTCGAAGAACAGGTCGTCGGCCTCGCGCATCGCCGCCACCATGCGCGGGATCTCCCAGCCGTCGCCGGCGAAGGTGCGGGCGATCAGTTCTCGCTGGGCCTCCGGGTTGCGGAACGCCTCCAGCGGGGGCTCCGGCCGGGCCGAGACCAGGAACCCGTGCACCTCTTCACTGTCGAGGACCGCGTACAGCGCCGCGCCCTTCCCCGGCTTGCTCCACGCGAGTCCCTCCCGGAACAGCCCGAAGTCGTTGGGCATGGTGAAGCCCGCGAAGCAATAGCCGAGGTAGTGGTGGAACGGTGCTTCGTCACCGAAGACGAGTTCGCGGGTGCAGGAATGCAGGCCGTCGGCGCCGATCACGATGTCGTACGTGTCCCGGTGGCCGCTGCGGAACGTCACCTCGCCGTCTTCGGTGAGGGTCTCGATCGTGTCGCCGAAGCGGACCTCGACGTCGTCGCGCACCAGGTCGAACAGCGTGCGGATGAGGTCGCCGCGGCGGATCTCGAGGTCTTCGCCGTCCGCACCCCCGATGATCGCTTCGGGGGCCAGCGACGCGATTTCCGCGCCGTCGGCGTCGAGGAACGTCAGCCGCCGCGTCGAGATGTGCAGGTCCCGCAGGCGCGGGAGGATCCCCATCCGCTCGACGACGTCCAGCGCCGTGCCGCGGACGTCGATGGGATAGCCGCCGGTCCGGAGTTCGGCCGCCTTTTCCACGATGGTGACCGCGAACCCGGCCCGCCGCAGCCAGAAGGCCAGCGCCGGGCCGGCGATGCTGGCCCCCGAAATCAACACTCGCTGCATGACGCCTCCGATAGCTAAGTTAGGTATCTAAATCCGGGGTGCGACAATGCTCGTGATCAACCCCCGACCAGACCGACTATATACCTAAGTTAGCTATCTAAGAGGTGTGATGGCCGACACAGAAGCCGGCGAACTGCGTGCCGTGCTGCCCCGGCTCATGCAGCTGGGCAACCTGATGAACCGCAGCGGCCTCGGCGAACGCGCGATGCGGCGGATCGGGGCCGACCTCGACCGGCCCGGGCTGTCGATCATCCTCGCCCTGCACATGACCGGGAAGGCGCTGCGCGTCGGCGAGATCGCGGACCGGATGCAGGTCGCCGGCCCGCACGTCACCCGGCACCTGCACGTGCTCGAACGACGGCAGCTCGTGCGCGGCCTGGCCGATCCCGACGACCGGCGGGCCCGGCTGGTCGAGCTGACCCCCGACGGCGCCGAGATCGCCGATCGCTACATCGCCACCCTGCTCGGCTGGTTCGGCGACGCCCTGTCCGGCTGGGCACCGGAGGACCGCCGCACCTTCTACGACCTGCTCCTGCGGTTCACCGACGACCTCGCGGCCTTCCTGTCGGCGACCGCCGAAGAGGACTGAAGACGCTACGAGTCAGTGCTGCGCGAACTGCCGGTGCACCGGCTGGCCGACCCCGGGCTGGACCGGCAGCGGGTCGAGGACCAGCCGTTCGCCGTAGACGTCGGTGATCGCGACCGGCCCGCCGCACCCGGCACCGTTCTCCGACAGGAAGTAGTTGTAGTCGGTGCGCTGCAGCCGTTTCCAGCTGCTGCCCGCGCGGACTTCCAGCCGGGCCACCGGATTGCGGTGGTCGAGCACCTGGATCCCGCACCAGTACTGGGACGAGCCGTCCTTGTAGCGCAGGGAAATCTGCTTCGGCGACGGCGAGCTCACCAGCTTCCAGGTGACCGGGATCTCGCCGAGGTTGCGCGCCCCGAGGCGGTCGAACGCCTTCGGGTTCAGGTCCACCTGCCCGACCCGGCACGGCGCCGGGCACAGGTTGGTGATCCGCACCGTCACGCTCGCGCCACCCGCCTGGACCTGGACGTACGCCCCGCACGCCTGGGAACCCTCGAAGTCGGCGACGTTCATCGCCGCGTTCAACGGATCCGGGCTCGCGTCGAAGCCGCACGCGCCGGTGCCGTCGGTGTCGTAGAAGGTGGCCACGCCGGAGTGGGACACGCCCGGCTTGATCCGCCCGGCGAGCGGCGCGGCCACCGACGTCGGAGCCGCGGCACTGGACGACGTCGAAGTCGTCGCGGGCGGAGTCGTGGTGGTGGCCGGGGTCGACGCCGGGGGCGTGGAGGTGACGGCCGTGCCGATCGCGGGGGCGGCGTCCGCCCGGTTCGCCGCTTCGGCCGGCGCGGTGCCGCCGGTCCGGGTGGCGACCAGGACGACGACCGTCGCAACCACCGCGAGCAACGCCACGATCGTCCCGAGCACCACGCGTCCGCGCACCGCACCTCCCGCACCGCCGGACAGTCCACAACGGACCGCACCCGAGGGTCAGCCGGGCGGTGTGCACGCTAACACAACCGCGGCCGGTTCAGGAGACCGTCCACACCTGGCTCGCGGCGCCCGTCCCGCCGAGCTGGACGACCGGCGCCCCGTTCGCCGTCGAAGACCCGGACACCCCGATCGTCAGGCCGCTGCCGACGTTGACCAGGACGTACTGGCTGCCGGTGAGGCTGCCCACCAGATCCGCGGCCCACTGCTGGCCGGCGCCGCCGGTGCAGGTCCACTGCTGCAGCTGGACTCCGCTCGCGGTGGACCCGTCCGGCACGTCGAGGCACAGCCCGCTGTTGACGTTGACCAGCGTGAAGACGTTGTCGGCGACCTTCGTCAACCGCCACTGCTGGTTGGTGCCGCCGTGCGCGGGCCACTGGATGATCTTGCCGCCCGTCGCGGTCGACGCGCCCGAGGCGTCCAGCACCTGCGAGCTGCCGGCGTTCTTCAGCACGTGCGTCCCGTCGCCGGGCAACCCCGAGTTCGCCGACCACGTCCCCGCGTCGGCGTCGAGGTTCCAGCTCGGGTACTGGCCGAGGTTGACCGTCGTGCCGCGGATCGTGAGCGGCAGCCAGATCAGCGGCGAATTGCCCATGGCGTTGCCCGTCCAGCGGTCGCCCGCGTAGAGGTACGTGGTCGCCGCGCTGCCCTGGACGGTGATGATGTTGGCGGTCTGGCTGTTGTAGGTGTTCGTGCCGGTCGCCGCGAAGGTGCGGAACGGCGACCACGGCCCGGCGAGCGACGTCGCGGTCGCGTACACGTTGTCGTTGGTGGCCCACCCGGTGAGGTGGGAGGCCAGCAGGTAGTACGTCCCGCCGACCTTGACCACGGCCGGGGATTCGTAGTTCGGCAGCGTCGCCACCGCGCTCGCCACCGACGTGTAGTCCGCGGACAGCCGGTAGATGCGGAGGCTGCGGCCGGCGTTCTCGCTCAGCAGGTAGGCGGTTCCGTCGGTGTCCTGGAACAGGCCGATGTCGCGGCTCTGGTTGCCCAGCGGCTGGAAGCTCCCGCGGTAGCTGTACGGGCCGCAGGGCGTCGGGCTGGTGGCCACCCCGACCCGCTGGTCGGAGTAGCTCGTGCTGTCGATGTGCAGGTACATCACGTACGTCCGGGTGGCGGCGTTGTAGAGGACCTTGGGCCGCTCGACGATCCGGTTCGGGCCGAGGTCGCCACTGCTCTGCTTCGCCAGCGCGATCCCCTGGTGGGTCCAGTTCGCCAGGTCGGTCGAGGTGTAGCAGGGGATGTCCTGGAAGGCGGTGTTCGCCGTGGTCTGGCCGGTCTTGTCCTCGCCGAAGCCGTACCAGGTGTTCCCGGCCTTGACGATGCCGAGGCCGTGCAGCTGCAGCGGGCGGCCGGCGGTGTCGGTGCGCGTGACGCCGAGGGTGAACGTGTTCGCCGCCGCGTGCGCCGGGTCCGCGGGCACCAGCACGCCGGCCAGGACGGCGAGCAGGGTGACGAGCAGAGCGAACGGCTTCGGGACCTGGTGCGCTGAGCCGGACATCGGCGTCCTCTCCACGGGTGGTCGAACCGGTTCGCCGGATCGACTCGCCCAGGATGGTAGCCGGGTCAAGGAAGAAGAGGGGAAAATTACACCGGCATCGCCGACGCCGTCGAATCGGTTCGAGGAGAACCGGTCACAGGTTGCGCAGCACGATCTGCAGGTTGTGCGCCACTTCCTGCGTCAACGGGTCATCCGCTCCGAACGCCTTCAGCGCCGCGTGGTACGCCGCCTGGAGGGTGACCGCGGCCGCCTGCTTGTCGCCGGTCAGGTAGAGCGCGGCCCCCAGGGTCTTGGCGGTGTCGATCGTGTCGGGGTGCCGCTCCCCCAGTTTCCGGGTCCGGCGGCTCACCACGTCCCGCAGCACCGGCAGGCCCTCGTCCCACGCCCGCAGCACGGACAGCGTGCAGCCGAGGTTGTGGCCGTACTTCAGGGTTTCCGGGTGGTCGGGCCCGAGCGCCGAGACCGCCCGGCGGCGCGCCTCCCGGTGGCTGACGGCGGACTCGGGCAGCCGCTCCCGCCGGAACTGGGTGGAGCCGAGCAGGTCGAGCACGGCGAGGGTGCCCGGGTGGTCCGGACCGGCCGCGGTCTCGCAGTCGGCGAAGAGGGAAGTCAGGCTGAGCTCCGCCGCCGCGAACTGCCCGGCGTCGAACATCGCGCCCGCGGCCCGGGCCCGGCGTTCGAGGTCGGCGGGCCAGGCCTTGGGGCGCTTGGAGAACAGTCCCATCCGTAGGTCCTTTGCAGACGTCTCAGCCGGCTTTGCCGAGGAGGTCGTCGAGGGACCGGCCCTCCGCCGGCCCCACTTCGGCACCGAGCGGGACACCGAGCTTCTCGGCCAGGTCCCGCAGCCGCAGATCGATCGCCGCCTCGGCCAATTCGGCGAACTCCGCCGTGGTTTCGCGCAGCCGGCTCCACGCCGTGAGCAGCACCCCCGCGGCGACCAGCAGCGCCGGCCACCACAGGACGCCGGGGACGAGGTACAGCAGACCCCAGCCGGCCAGCGTCGCGGCCTCGGCGTAGCGGGTGCGGACGTCGGTGATCGGACGCCGCGCGTCTTCGTCCAGCAGCAGCCACAACCGGGGCCACACCAGGGCCGCGCTGACGTAGTACTGCGCCCGGACCCGGACTTCGAGCAGCCGGGCCCGGTCGCCCAGCCAGGTCGGCCGCTGCGGCAGGTAGGCCGGCACGACCGGGGTGCCGGCCCGGTCCGCGGCGGCCAGCGCCCGGCTCCGCCGCGACCACCGGGTCCGCTGGAGCAGCCCGCCGGTCAGAAACCGCTCGCGCAGGCACCAGCGTTGGACCAGCCTGCCCAGGCCGCCGGCGGCGGTGCCGGCCAGGCCCGCGGCGGCGAGCACCACGGCGGCGAGGACGACCAGCCGCGCGGGCGGAGCGGAGAACTCGGCGCGGGCGGACAGCCGGGAGAAGGCGAACGCGTGCGCGTGCCCCAGCGTGGACGCGGCGACGACCACGGCGACCAGGAGCAGGCCGGGCAACAGGATCGCGGTGACCCAGCGGTTGCCGAGGCGTTTCCCCACCTCGGTCAGGAAGCCGGTCACTTCGGCCGCATCGAGGCGTCGAAGGCCGCGCAGCGCGGCGGGTGGCCGTTCTCGTCCCGGGTGGCCACCCGGGCGCACCGGTCGAGCGGGCAGCCGTACTCCCCCGCGCCGACGCCGGGCGCGCGGCCCCCGCCCGGCAGCGCCGCGATCCCGAGCGCCGGCCGGTCCGCCCAGCTGCGCGGTGCGCCGTCGGGCCCGACCGGCCCCCACTTCTTGAGCGCGGTCTTCGCCGGGCCGCCCTGTTTCACCCGATCGGCGTCGCGGTCGAGCCGGTCGAGCACCCCGCTCCGGCGCGCCGCCGTCCGCAGCTCGGGCAGCAGCAGGCACCACAGCGCCAGGTGATCGGCTTCGGAGTCCACCGCGTTCCCCCCTTCCGACGTCGGACGATCACGGAGTCTAGCCATCCGCACTACCATCGGTGGCCAACCGGTCGCGAGGGGGCGCCAGTGTTCGGGCGGCGGAAAGGGCAGGCGGACGACGATTTCGTCGGCGGCGCCCTGTGGGAGGGCAAGGGGTGGCTCGCCACCTTCGAGGAGTCCGGCGACCTCGCCGCCCTCGAGCAGGCGATCGCCGCGGGCACGGCCGCCTTCGAGCGGTGCGCCCCCGACGCGCCCGAGCGGCCCGCGACCCTGATGTTCCTCGGTGACGCGCGGATGCGGCGGCACCAGGCCACCGGCTCGGTGCCGGACCTCGGCCGGGCCTTGGAGCACTACCGCGAACTGCTGCCGCTCGTGCGGGCGGACCAGCCCGATCTGGTCCCGTTCTCGCTGGCCGCGATCGCCGAAAGCGCGCTTCGGCTGGGCGTGCTCACCGGCGACCGCTCCCGCGCCGAGGAGTCGGTGCTCGCCACCCGGGAACTGCACCTGCTGGCCGGGTCGACCGGCGCGGTCCACCTCTTCGGCCTGGTGAGCGAACTGCTGGAGCGGGCGCTGGTGGCGCTTCCGGCCGACCACCCGGACCGCGCGGCAATCGGCGCGCTGCGCTGCACCGCCTTGATCCACCACATCGAGGCCACCGGCGACGTCGCCCTCCTCGGTGCCGCCGAGGAGGAGATCGACCGGGCCCTGCGGCGGTGCCCGCCGGACGACGGCAACCGCCGTCCCTTCCTCACCGTGGCGGCCGACGTCCGCCGCCTCCGGCACGATCACGAGCGGACCCGCGCCTCCCTCGACGCCTTCCTCGAGGCCGAACGCCAGGTCCTCGACGTCTACCCGCCGGGGCACCAGGTCTGGACGATCACCGTGCACAACATCGGCCGGCTCTACCGCGAGCGCCACGAGTCGACCGGCGACGTCGCCGACCTCGACACGGCGGCGCACTACCTGCGGCAGGCCGTCGAGCACGCGCCGGACGCGGACCTGCGCGCCGCGGCCGAGCGCGGGCTGGCGAGCGTGCTGGAAGCGCGCGGTCCGGTGCGGCAGTACGAGCCGCCGCCCGGCGTCACCCTGGAGTACGTCGCCGGCCCCGAAGAACCGCGGAGCACGCCCGCCGGGGTGGCCGGCGACCCGGCCGAGCTGGTGCGCCACGGCAACCGGCTCTCCCGCCTGCTCGGGGAGTACCAGCAGACCCGCGACCACGCCCTGCTGGACCGGATCTGCGCCGACGGCGAGGCCCTGCTGGCCGCGGTGCCGGCCGGGCACCCGCGCCGGTGGCTGATCGAGACCCGGCTGGGTCCCGCGCTCATGCTCCGCTACGAGCTCACCGGCGACCGCGCCGAGCTGGACGCCGCGATCGACCTGCAGCGCGCCGCGATCGGCCGTCCCGTGGACGGCCCGGCCGACGTCCTCGAGGAGCTGGGCAACCTCGCCGCCGCGCTGGTCAACCGGTTCCTGCGGGATCGCGACAGCGCCGATCTCGACGAGGCGGTCACGCTCACCCGCCGGGGCGTCGAACTCGACGACGCCCACGGCACCACCAGCCTGCACATCCTGGGCAGCGCGCTGTTCTACCGCTACAGCCACCTCGGGCGGCGGCACGACCTCGACGAGGCGATCGCCGTCGGCGAGCGGGCGGTCGCGACGGCCGGGCCCCTGCGGATCGCCAACGCCCGGGCCAACCTCGGCAACCGGCTGCGGCAGCGCTTCCTCGCCACCGGCGAGCCGGCGGACCTCGACGCGGCGATCGACCACCTCGACGCCGCGCTGCGTCAGGAGTACGACGTCCACGCCCTGCTCAACGCCGGCCTGGCGCTGAGCGACCGCGGGCAGCTGAACACCGGCCGGCAGGACCTGCTCGACGCCGTCACCGCCTTCACGGAAGTCCGCGCGGCGACGAGCGAAGAGGCGCCGCTGCACACGATCGCACTCCAGGGCCTCGCCGAGGCCTACACCGCGCTCGGCCGTCCGGACGACGCCATCGCGGTCCTCTCGGCCCTGCCGGAAGGCCGGTCGTTCGACCGGATGCGCGCTCTGGTGACGCTCGCGGACCTGCGCGCCGGCCGGGGTGACGACGCGGGCGAAGTCGCCGGCCTCTACGAGCAGGCCGTGGAACTCCTGCCGCAGCTGGTGTGGCGCGGGCTGTCCGCGACCGACCGCGGGAAGCTCGTCGCGCAGTGGCCCGGGCTCGCCGGTGACGCGGCCGCGGCGGCGCTGGCCGCGGGCCGGCCGGAGCGGGCGGTCGAACTGCTGGAGCACGGCCGTTCCCTGTGGTGGAGCCAGGTCCTGGACCGCCGCGCCGACTTGACCGGGCTGCGGGCGGCCCACCCCGAGCTGGCCGAGCGGCTGAGCGCGGTGGACCCGGACGCCCCGGACCGGCGGGCCGCGGCGGCCGAGTGGGACGCGATCGTCGCCGATATCCGGACCCGGCCCGGGTTCGCCGGCTTCCTGCGTCCGACGCCGTTCGCGGAACTCGCGAAGTCTTCGGCGGCCGGTCCGGTCGTGCTGGTGAACGTCAGCCGGATCCGCTGTGACGCCATCGTGCTGACCCCGGACGGCAGCCACGTCATCCCGCTGGACGGCTTGACGCACGCCGAAGCGCACGACCGCACCCGGGCCTACCTCGCCGCGACCGCGCAGAAAGGCACCGGCGGGCTTTCCTCCGGGCCGCGGGAGCAGCTGCTGCTGGGTTACCTGGAATGGCTGTGGGACACCGTGGCCGAGCCGGTGCTCGACGAGATCCGGGTCCCGCCCGGGTCGCGCCTGTGGTGGTGCCCCACCGGTCCCCTCGCGCTGAGCCCGCTGCACGCCGCCGGGTACCACGACCCGGACGACGAGCCCGGCCGGACCGTCCTCGACCGCGTGGTCTCCTCCAGCACGCCGACGATCCGGGCGCTGCGGCACGCCCGCCGCCCGGCGCGGCCGGTCCCGCACCGGCCGCTCGCCGTCGCCTGCGAGCGCCGTCCCGCCTACGTCACCGGCCTGCCCGATCTGCCCGGCGCCGTCCACGAAGCCGAGATGGTCAGCGTGTTCGCCGCCGGCAGCGCGATCCTGGCCGGCGCGGAAGCGACCGTCCGGAACGTGACGAACCGGCTGACGGAGTACTCGTGCGCGCATTTCGCCTGCCACGGCGGCACGACCCCGGACGGCGAGGCCGCGTTGTTCCTCGCCGACGGCCCGCTCACCACCACCGGCATCAGCCGGCTCGACCTCGGCGACGCCCAGCTGGCGGTGTTGTCGGCGTGCCACACCGCGATGCCCGACGCGGCCGCGCCGGACGAAGCCGGCCACCTGGCCGCGGCGCTCCAGATCGCCGGGTTCCGCCAAGTGGTCTCGACGTTGTGGGCCATCGGCGAAGAAACGGCGGCCACCGTCACGGCCGGCATCTACGGATCCCTCGCCCGACCGGACGGCACCCTCGACCCGGCGGGCACGGCGGCCGCCCTGCACGCCGTGGTGAAGCGGCTGCGGGACGAGTCACCCTACGAGCCGGGCAAGTGGGCCCAGTTCGTCCACTTCGGACAGTAAAAGGGCGGTACCCCGTTTCCCGGCCGTTTCCCGGCGCGTCGGTAATTGACTTTCCGGAAACGGCGAAGACCGGCGAAATTCCTGCCGGAGAAGATTGACTCTTACGGACGGGAAAGATCGGCGCTAGGGTCGTCCTCGCCCTGGCGCCGCTCCCGCTTGCCCATTCCGTGAAATCCGCTCGAAACCCCGGTGCAGCCCGGAATCTCCGGTGCCGCGCGCCGTTGTCCTGTCTCCGACCGCCCCCGAGGACCTGATCGATGTCAGTGCAGTTACCCGCCCGCTACGTCCTGCCGGTCGCCGTCGTCGTCACCGGTGCGGCGTGGTGGTGGCTGACAACCGAGGTGCCGGGGGCGGACCGGACGCTGGTGGCCTGGTCCGGCGGGGTGGCCGCGGCGGTGGTGTGCGCGGCGGTGACGCTCGCCGCGCACTTCGCGCAGGCGGCGCGCCGGTACCGGAGCCGGATCGAGGCGCTGGACGCCCAAGCCGTCCGGCTCGCCGACGACACGGTGCCCGCCCTGGTCCAGCGGGTGCGCGACGGTGCGTCGGCGGACACCGCGCTCGCCGAAGTGCCGGACTCGATCGACGGGGCCCACCGGCGGCTCCTGGCCACGGTCGCGCAGGAGATCAGCCGGGGCGAGCGGATGCGCGCGGCCACGATGGCGGCCTGCGCCAACGCCGCCGGCCGCGTCCAGGCGCTGGCCACCAGCATGCTGGCCGACCTGCGCGAAATGGAAGGCCGCCACGACGAAACCGTGCTCGGCGACCTGCTCGAACTGGACCACAGCACCGCGCAGGCGGGCCGGCTGGCGGACAGCATCGCCGTGCTGACCGGAGCGCGGTCCGGCCGGCGCTGGACCAAGCCGATCGTGATGGAGAGCATCCTGCGCGGCGCGATGGGGCGCATCAGCGCCTACCAGCGGGTGCGGACGCACTCGACCAGCACCGTCGCGGTCGCCGGGTACGCCGCCGAAGGCGTCATGCACGCCCTGGCCGAACTGATGGACAACGCCACCAGCTTCTCCCCTCCCTCGGAGGACGTGCACGTGTACGTCGAGGAGGTGCACGCGGGCGTGGTGGTCACCATCGAGGACAGCGGCCTGGTGATGGGGCCCGCGGCGCTGGAGCGGGCGGTGCGGGCGGTGTCCTCCGAACCGCTGGACCTGACCACGCTGTCCGGGACCCGGCTGGGCCTGGCCGTGGTGGGGTGCCTGGCCCGCAAGCACGGCCTGACCGTGCACTTCCGGCCGTCCGCGCGGGGCGGCACCGGCGTGGTCGTGCTGATCCCGCGGCTCCTGATCACCCAGGCCGAACCGGACACCCCGCCGGTCGCGCCGCCGGTCGAGAAGCCCGAACCGGTGGCCGTGGCCGCCGCACCGGTGTCCACAGTGGAGAGTGCCGCGTCCGGGCTGCCCCAGCGGCGTCGCGGGCAGACGCTGGCCGCCGCGCCCAAGCCGCCACCGCCACCGGCGCCGAGTCCCGCGCCCGCCCGGGCCGACGCCGGGGCGAAGTTCAGCGCGTTCCACGCGGCCGGCCGGGGAACCCGCCCTTCTGCTTCCTCGGAGGACAGCCGATGAACACCACGGACCACGACCTGGACTGGCTGCTGGAGAACCTCCGGAGCAAGACGCCGGGTACCCGGCACGCCCTGGTGCTGTCCAAGGACGGCCTCAAGCTCTGCCACACCCGCGGGCTCACCGTCGACCAGGCCGACCAGCTGGCCGCCATCGCCTCGGGCATCCAGAGCCTGGCGTACGGCACGTCCATCGAATTCGGCGACGGGACCGGCGGGGTGCGCCAGTCGATGACCGAGTTCCACGGCGGGATGCTGTTCATCGTGGAAGCCGGCGAAGGCGCCCACCTCGCCGTGATCGCCGACGACGACGCGGACGTGGGCCTCATCGGCCACAACATGAACGAGCTCGTCGAGCAGCTCGGCGAGTACCTGACCGCGCCGGCCCGCCCCCAGCAGCCGACGGCGGCCGGGTGACATGAGCCGGCAAGACCTCCACCGCGAGGACCCGGACCGGTTGTACACCGTCACCGGCGGGCGCAGCCGCGCGAACGAGAGCGCGCTGGACCTGGTGACGCTGATCGTGAGCGAAGGCGATCCGGTGCCGGGCATGCAGTCCGAGCACGTCCGGATCCTGCACCTGTGCCGGCACCCGACGGCGATGGTGGAGGTCGCCTCGGAGCTGGGCCTGCCGGTGAGCGTCGTGAAGATCCTGCTGTGCGACCTGCTCGACACCGGCCGGGTCACCGCCCGCCACCCGTCCTCGGCTCCCGCCGCCGCCGATCTGCCCGATCTCGAAACCCTGAAGCAGGTACTCGTTGGACTGCAGAAGCTCTGACCAGGACGTCCGGACCCCGCTGCCGAGCACCGCCCGGGACGGGCTGAAGATCGTGATCGTCGGCGGGTTCGGGGTCGGCAAGACGACCATGGTCCGGTCGGTCAGCGAGATCCGCCCGCTCAGCACCGAGGAAACCATGACGCAGGCGGGCATCGGGATCGACGACGGCGCCTCGCCCGGCAAGACCACCACCACGGTCGCCTTCGACTTCGGCCGGATCAGCCTGAACGAGCGGATGGTGCTGTACCTGTTCGGCGCCCCTGGCCAGGAGCGGTTCTGGTTCCTCTGGGACCGTTTGTTCGCCGGGACGCTGGGCGCCGTCGTGCTGGTGGACACCCACCGGCTGGCCGATTCCTGGTACTCCATCGACCGCCTCGAACACCACGGGACGCCGTTCATCGTGGCGCGCAACAACTTCGGCGAGCCGGAACACTCCCTCGACCAGGTGCGCCAGGCCCTCGACCTGTCCCCCGACGTGCCGCTGATCGACTGCGACGCCCGCCGGCGCGAGTCCAGCAAGACCGTCCTGCTCTCCCTCGTCCACCACCTCTTCGCCCTGTCCGCCGCCCGGGAGACCACTTCATGAGCACCCCTCCGCCCGCCCTCGCCACCCCGTTGTCCGGGCCGGGTTTCCAGCAGACGTCGGCGGATCTCTACGCGGAGATGCGGCGCACGCACGGGCCGGTGGCCCCGGTGCTGCTCGACGGGGACGTGCCGGCGTGGCTGGTCCTGGGGTACCGCGAAGTGCAGTACGTAGTCAGCAATCCGGAGGTCTTCGGGCGCGATTCGCGGCGCTGGAACGCCTGGGACCGCGTCCCGCCCGACTGGCCGTTGCTCCCGCTGCTGGCCCACCAGCCCACGATGATGTTCGCCGAGGGCGCCGAGCACCGGCGGCGGGCCCAGGCGCTCGACGAGGCCCTCGGCGCCGTCGACCAGTTCGAGCTGGGCGCCCGGGCCCAGCAGGTGGCCGACCAGCTCGTCGACGCCTTCGCCGGCAGCGGCGAGGCCGACCTGATCACCCAGTACGCCGACGGGATCCCGCTGCCCGTCGTGGCCCGGATGATCGGTGTGCCGGACGCGGAAACCGCCGACCTGGTCCGGGACGTCTACCGGACGCACGCCGCCGGCGAGGGCGCGAACGAGGCGTACGCGCGCGTCCGCGACAAGGTGCGGCGGCTGGTCGAAGCCAAGCGGCGCGACCCCGGGCCGGACGTCACCTCGCGGCTGCTGGCCCACCCGGCCGGCCTCGCCGGCGAGGAGATCACCGAGGACCTGCTGCACCTGATGAACGCGGGCCAGCTGCCCACCGCGTACTGGATCGGCAACACCCTGCGGCTGATGCTCACCGACGACCGCTTCGCGATGACGCTGTCCGGCGGGCGCCGCAGCGTCGGCCAGGCGCTGAACGAGGTGCTCTGGGAGGACACGCCGACGCAGAACTTCCCGGGCCGGTTCGCCGTCCACGACCTCGGGCTGGGCGGCCGGCAGATCCGCAAGGGCGACCTGCTCATCCTCGGGCTCGCCGCGGCCAACCAGGACCCGCTCGTCCGGCCGGTGCCGCAGGCCTCGACCGGCAACCAGGCGTACCTGTCGTTCAGCCACGGCGAACACCGGTGCCCGTACGCCGCCCAGGAGATCGCCAAGGTCATCGCCGAGGCGGCGATCGAAGTCCTGCTCGACCGGCTGCCGGACGTCGGGCTGGCGGTGCCGGCCGGCGAACTGGCCTGGCGGCCGTCACCGCTGTTCCGCGGGCTGGCGGCGCTGCCGGTGAAGTTCACGCCGGCCTGGTGATTCCCCCGGCTCGCGGATAGCCCGCGCACCGGGACCG
Organism: Amycolatopsis sp. NPDC004772; assembly: GCF_053601215.1. Lineage (NCBI taxonomy): Bacteria > Bacillati > Actinomycetota > Actinomycetes > Pseudonocardiales > Pseudonocardiaceae > Amycolatopsis > Amycolatopsis sp. NPDC004772. The sequence goes on along the minus strand of NZ_JBSGBK010000020.1, from coordinate 28,559 downwards.
TGGGATTCTGGCGGCTCACCAGGCGGGGAGCCGGAAATGGGCGGGTTGCGGCGGTATCGCACAGTGGTGTCCGACAGCGCGTTGTGGGACCGGTTCCGGTTCCGCGCCGGGGACATCGTGCTCAGCACCCCGCCGAAGTGCGGCACGACGTGGCTGCAGATGCTGTGCGCGCTGCTGGTCTTCGGCACCGCCGAGCTGCCCCGGCCGCTCACGGAGATTTCCCCGTGGCTGGACGCGACGACGTACGATACCGAGGCGATCCTCGCCGCGCTGGAGAGCCAGGAGCACCGGCGGTTCGTCAAGACGCACACGCCGCTCGACGGCCTGCCGTCCGCGCCGGGGGTGACGTACGTGTGCGTCGGCCGTGACGGGCGGGACGCGATGCTGTCGTTCGACCACGCGGTGGCCAACATCCACCCGGACGCCATCACCGCGGGCGGCCTCCAGGTCCTCGCCCCGCCGCCGGCCGACCCGCTCGACCGGTTCCGGCGGTGGGTGGACGCGGAACCCACGCCGTCGTCGGACACGTTCGGCGTGAGCCTGGCGAACCTGGTCCACCACGTGCGGACGTTCTGGGACCACCGCGACGAGCCTCGGGTGGCGTTGTTCCACTACGCGGACCTCCAGGCCGACCTGCCGGGCCAGCTGCGCCGATTGGCGGACGCCCTGTCGATCTCGTCGCGGCGCATCGAGCAGCTCGCCGCGGCGGCCACGTTCGACCGCATGCGCAACCGCGCCGACGAGCTGGCTCCCGGCGTCGACGCGAAGCTGTGGCGCAGCAACAAGGCGTTCTTCCGGTCGGGCACCAGCGGGCAGTGGCGTGACGTGCTCGACGCCGCCGCGATCGACCACTACCACCGGCGGGTGGCCTCGCTGGTGCCCGCCGACCTGGCCGGGTGGCTCCACCGGGGCTGACGCTTGGCCCACTCGCGAAGGGACTTCCGGGCAGACTTTTGGCACCACCCGATGGTGTGGTGTTAACTGGCGCGGAAGACAGAGAGCGTTTCCCCAACGCGGCTGCGACGGCGCAGGCTCGCCCGCCCCCCACCGGAAAGGCCCTCCATGCGCGTGTCCGCCCCGCTGTCGTCCGGCCAGCAGCGCCTTTGGACCGTTTGCCAGCTGGACGGGGCCGGAGCGGCCTACAACGAGACGATGGCGTTCGCGTTGCGCGGGCCGGTGGATCGGGCGGCACTGCAGCGGGCGTTCGATGCTCTCGCCGAGCGGCACGAGGCGCTGCGGACCCGGTTCGTCGTCGAGGACGGGCGGCCGGTGCAGGTGGTCGAGAATGTCGGGTTTCCGTGCTTTGTCAACGATGTCTCCGGGCGGCCGGAGAAGGCGGCCGAGCTGCGGCGGGCCGAGGCCCTGGCGGCGTTCGACCTGACGCGGGCCCCGCTGGCCCGGGCCCGGCTGCTGGTGGAGTCCGATCGCGAGCACGTCCTCCTGATCACCGTCCACCACGCCGTCTTCGACGGCTGGTCGCGGACTCTCCTCTTGCGCGAACTCGGCCTCCTCTACGCCGCCGAGCTGAGCGGCACCGAAGCCGCCCTGCCACCCGCCCGGCCCTACCGGGACCACGCGCGGGCGCAACAGGACTGGCTGACCGGCGACGGCCCGTCGCCGCACGAGGACTATTGGCGGGACCGGCTCGACGGTGTCCCCCCGGTGCTGGAGCTGCCCGCCGACCGGCCGCGGCCCGCCCGGCAGGACTTCCGGGGTGCCCGGGTGCCCGTGCAGCTCGGGCCGGAACTCACCGCGCGGCTGAAGACCCTGGCGCGCGAGCACGGCGTCACCCTCTACTCCACCTTCCTGACCTGCTGGTACCTCCTGCTATCCCGACTTTCCGCGCAAACTGACATCGTTGTCGGCGTCCCCACCGCCAACCGCGACGACGCCGGCGAGAACACGCTCGGCTTCTTCGTCAACACCCTCGCCGTGCGCGCCGACCTGTCCGGCCCACGGACCGGCGCCACCCTGCTGACGGAGGTCCGCGCGGGCCTCCGGGGCGCCATCGACCACGCCGAGCTGCCCTTCGAACGGGTCGTCGAGCTGGTCAACCCGCCGCGCAGCCCGGCGCACACCCCGCTGTTCCAGACCATGTTCGCCTGGGTGCCCACCCAGCACGACCTCCTCGACCTGCCCGGCGTGGCCGTCGCGCCCCTCGACGTCGAGCACGCTCCCGCGAAGTTCGACCTGGCCCTCGGCCTGGCGCACGAAGCCGGTGACGTCCAAGGCCACCTCGACTACGCCGTCGCCCTCTTCGACCACGCCACCGCCGAGCGGTACGCCCGCTACCTCGTCCGGCTGCTGGACCAGCTGGCCACGCGGCCGGACGCGGACATCACCGGCTACGAGCTCCTCGACGACGCCGAACGCCGCGAGATCCTCACCTCCTGGAGCACCGGCCCGCGGCCGAACCGGCGGCCCGGCGGGCTCGTCGAGCGGTTCACCGCCCACGCCGACACCAGCCCGGACGCCCCCGCACTCGTCTGCGACGGCCAGACCTGCACGTACGGCGAACTGGACCGCCGCAGCACGAGACTGGCGAACGCGCTGCGGGCCCGCGGAGCCGGCCGCGGGCGGGTGGTCGGTGTCCTCAGTGGACGGTCGAAGGACCTGGTCACCGCCGTGCTGGGCGTGCTGAAGACCGGGGCCGCCTACCTCCCGCTCGACCCGGCCCAGCCGGCCGCCCGGCGCGCGGCGATGATCGAGGACGCGTGCCCGGTGCTGGTCCTCGACGAGGACCTTCCCTTGGACGGCGACGAAACCCGGCGACCGGCGGGAACCGAGCCCGGCGACACCGCGTACGTGATCTACACGTCGGGGTCGACCGGGCGCCCGAAGGGGGTCGAGGTCACCCACCACAGCGTCCTCGCCCTGTTCGACCAATGGCTGGACCGCTTCGGCGCGACACCCGGCGAAGCGACGTCGGCGTGGTCGAGCATCGGCTTCGACGCCTCGGTGCACGAACTACTGCTGCCCCTGACCACCGGTGCCGTCCTGCACGTCGTGCCCGAGGACGTCCGGCCCGACCCGGCCGCGCTGATGGCCTGGTTGCGGGAGCACCGGGTGGTCCAGGCCTTCCTGCCGCCCGCCTACATCCGGTGGGCCGACGAAGACCCCGCGCGCCTGCAGGGGCTCGCGTTGCGGCAGCTGCTGACCGGCGTCGAACCGCTGCCGGAAGCCGCCCTCGCCCGGTTCGCGGCCGCCCTGCCCGGGCTGCGGATCTGTTTCGGCTACGGGCCGACCGAAGCCACGCTCTACGCCACCGCGCACGTCGACCCGCAGCCGCGCGACCGCCCGGCCCCGATCGGACGGCCGCTGCCCGGCTCCCGGCTGTACCTCCTCGACGAGCGGCTGCGCCCGGTGCCGCCCGGCGTGGTCGGCGAGGTGTTCCTGGCCGGCGACTGCCTGGCCCGCGGCTACCTGCACCGGCCCGACCTGACCGCCGAACGGTTCGTCGCCGATCCGTTCATGCCCGGCGAGCGGATGTACCGGACCGGGGATCTGGCCCGGTGGCTCCCGAGCGGTGAAGCCGAATACGCCGGCCGCCGCGACGACCAGATCAAGCTGCGCGGCTTCCGCATCGAACCCGGCGAGGTGACGGCCGCCCTGCTCGCCGTGCCCGGCGTGCAGGAAGCCGCCGTGCTGGTGGACCGCGAAGGCGAGCCGCGGCTCGTCGCCGGGGTCGCGGGCGCCGGCCGGACACCGCACGAATGGCGGGCCGCGCTGGCCGGACGGCTGCCGGACTACATGATCCCGTCGGTGTTCGCCGAGTTCGACCGGCTGCCGCTGAGCCGCAGCGGCAAGCTCGACCGCGACGCCGTCCTGGCGCGCGCCCGCACGAGCGCCCCCGCCGCGGTCAACACCACCGCTCCGCGCGACCACGCCGAACTCGCGCTGCTGCGGATCTGGCGGACCCTGCTGCTGCACCCGGCGATCGGTGTCTCGGACGACTTCTTCGACGTCGGCGGCACGTCGATCTCGGCGATCAAGCTGGCCCACGCGATCGGTGCGGAGTTCGGCCGGGAGCTGCCCATCCGGGACGTCATCCTGCACCCGACCATCGAGGCGCAAGCCGCGCTGGTGCGCGCGGACCGCCCACCGGAGACCGGCAGCCTGATCGAGTTCCGCCGCGGCACGGGCCCGGCCCGGGTCGTCTGCGTGCACCCGGCGGGCGGCACGGCGTTCTGCTACCTGCCGCTCAGCGGGCTGCTGCCCGACGACGCCGGGGTCGTCGGGATCCAGTCCCCCGGGCTCAACGCCGGCGAGGAGCCGCTGCCGAGCGTCGAAGCGATGGCCGAGGAGTACCTGCGGCTCGTCGACCCGCGGCCGGAGGAGAAATTGGTCCTTTGTGGACTCTCCTACGGCGGGCTGATCGCCTACGAGATGGGCCGCCGGCTCGGCGAGCGCGCCAGCGTCGTCCTGCTCGACACCACCGCCACCGACGACCCGGCCGCGAAGGCGGCGATCGAACCGGTACCCGCGGCCGAGTTCCGCGAGAAACTGGTCCGCTTCAACGGGATGTACCCCGGCATCGAGGACGCGCAGATCGAGCGCTACCACCGCACGTACAACCACAACCGGCTGACCGCGCGCGAACACGACCCCGGCGAAACCGCCGCGCGCGTGCTCTTCGTGCAGGCCGTCGGCGAGGACCCGATCCCCGGCAGCGCCGAGTTCTGGCGCCGCCGCGCCCTCGGCGAGTTCGATGTGGTCCCCGCGGACTGCGGCCACTGGGACATGCTGGAAAGCGACGCGTTACCACTGGTCGCGAAGCTGATCACGGCCGAGCTGGCGGCCCGATGACCTCGATCGCCCGCCGCGTCCACGACCGGGCCTTGCGGCACCCGGACGCCCTCGCCGTGGCCGACGGCGACCGCCGCCTCACCTACGCCGAGCTGAACGCCGGCGCCGCCGCCGTCGCGGAGTCGCTGTCCCGCCGGGGAATCCACCCGGGCGACGCGGTCGCCGTCAGCCTCCCGCGCTCGGCGGACCTCGTCCTCGTGATGCTGGGCGTGCTGCGCCTGGGCGCTCAGGTCGTGCCACTGGATCGGCAAAGCCCGCCCGCGCGCCGCGATGTCATCCTCGCCGACGCGGGCGCTGCGATCGTGGTCGGCGACGAACCGCCCGGCATCCCCCCGGCCGAGCTGCTGGCCGAAGCCGTGGAAGTGGGCGCGCCCGCCGAACCGGCGCCGGCGTCGTTCCTCTTCGCCACCTCCGGCACGACCGGGCGCCCCAAGGGGGTCGAGGTCCGCGACGCCGGGATCCTCCGGCTGGCCGAACCCGGCTGGCTCGACATCGGCGCGCGGTTCGCCTGCCTGGCCAACCCCGCTTTCGACGCGCTCAGCTTCGAGGTCTGGGTGCCGCTGCTCACCGGCGGCACGTGCGTGATCCTCGATGACGACACCGTGCGCGACCCGCAGGCGTTCGCCGACGCGCTGGTACGGGAACGCATCGACACGATGTTCGTCACCGCGACGCTGTTCAACGCGGTCGCCGAAACCGTCCCCGGCAGCTTCGCCACCGTACGCCGGGTCGTCATCGGCGGCGAGCAGCTCAACGCGCCGCTGATCCGCCGCTGGTACCAGGCCAACCCGGACTCGCCGACGCGGCTGCAGAACGGCTACGGCCCGACCGAGACGACGACGTTCGCGCTCAGTTACACGATCCCGCGCGGCTTCGACGGCGACGTCGTCCCGATCGGCCGTCCGCTCCCCGGCACCGGCGCGGTCGCGGTCTTCGAACCGGACGAGCGAGTGGCCACCGAAGGCGAAGTCGCCGAGCTGTACCTCTCCGGCGCCGGTGTCGCCCTCGGCTACCGCGGGCTGCCCGCGGAGACCGGGCAGCGGTTCGTCCGGCTGCCGTGGCTGGACGAGGGCCGCGCGCGGTTCTACCGCACCGGCGACCTCGTCCGAGTGCTGCCGGGCGGGCGCTACGCCTACGTCGGGCGCACCGACCGCCAGGTCAAGGTCCGCGGGTTCCGGATCGAGCCGGGCGAGCTGGAGCAGCGCCTCCTCGCACACCCGGGGATCCGGCAGGCCCACGTAGCCGTGCGCCGCGCGGCCACCGCCGAACTGCTCGCCTTCGTCGTGGCCGGCGACCTGTCCTTCGACGCGTTCGAAGCGCACCTGGCCGAGACGGTTCCGGCCTACATGCGGCCGCACCACGTCTTCCGCGTCGACGAGCTGCCGCGGAACGCGAACGGCAAGGTCGACGAAACCGCGCTCCTGGCCGGTGGCCTCCCCGCGTGGCGGCCGGACACCGGCGGCGACGCGACGGCGTGGGAACGCGAAGTCCTCGACGTCGTGTCGGACGTCCTCGGTGGCCCGGAACTGCATCCCGGCGACACGTGGCTGCGGTCCGGGGGCGACTCGCTCAAGGCGTTGCGGCTCCGATTCGCGATCCGGGAACGCTGGGGCACGGACCTGCCGCCGTCGGTCGTCCAACGCGGCACCTTCGCCGAGCTCGCCGCGGCGATCTCGGGGGCGGGACGCGCCGCCTACCCGGAACCGGCCGCCCCGACCACCGCCACCGTCGCCCCCGCCACCAGCGAACAACAGCGGCTTTGGCTGGTGCAGCACCGCAATCCCGCGTCCACGGCCTACCACGTGCCGCTCGCCTTCCGGGTCACCGGCGAGCCGGACCTCGAGGCGTTGCGCCGGGACGTGCGCGGGCTGGTCGAGCGGCACCCGGCGCTGCGCACCGCGTTCGAGGCCACCTCCGCCGGCCTGCGGCAGGTGACGCAACCGGCGTACGACCCGTGGACCGAGCCCTCCGACGACTTCTTCACCGCGCCCTTCGACCTCGCTTCGGGCCGGCTGCTGCGCGCGGCCTGGCGTCCCGACGGGACGTTCCTGCTGTGCCTGCACCACATCGCGGTCGACGGCTGGTCGCTCAACATCCTGTTCCGGGAGCTGTCCGGCACCCCGCCGCGAGACGCGCACACACCCCTCGACTTCGCCGCCTGGCAGTCCCGCTGGTTCGCCTCCCCCGGCTACCGCGACCGGCTGATCGAACGGTCCGACGACGCCGAACCCCTCGGCGAGGCCTCCCTGGCCGGACGGCTGCACACGACCCGCATCGACCGCGAGCGGGTCGACACCTGGGCCGCCGAGCTGGGCCTGACGCGGTTCCAGCTGCTGCTCGGCGTGTTCGCGTGGAGCCTCTACGCGGTGACCGGGCGGACCCGGCCGCGGATCGCCGCGCCGGTGGCGAACCGGCCGGTGCGGGCCTTCGAAGCCAGCGTCGGGATGTTCGCCAACACCGTCCGGCTGCCCCTGGCCGTGGCCCCGGACGAGGACCTGGGCACCCAGCTCCGCCGGCTCGGCACCGCGGCGGGCGCGGCCCTGGACCACCAGGACGTCGCGTTCGCCGACCTCGATCCCGGTTACGCGGCCTTCGACTACCTGTTCGTCCTGGAGAACACCGACTTCGAAGCACTGCGCCTCCCCGGCTGCTCGATCAGTCCACAGTGGATCGAGGCGGCGGAGGCGAAGTGCGCGCTCACGCTGTCGGTCGTAGAACGGCCGGACGGGTTCGACTGCCTGTGGGAGTACGGGGAAGGCCACTTCACCGAGGCCGAGGCGACGGCCCTCGGCGACGTCTTCGGCCGCGCCCTGCACGGCGACGCGCGGACACCGGACCGTCCTGACCACGGCCGCGGCGCCGACGCCGGTCTGGCGTGGGAAACCATCGCCGAAGGCTTCGCGCGTCAGGTCGCGCGGACGCCCGGCGCCCCGGCGCTGACCGGCGACACGACCCTGACCTACGCCGAACTGGACGCGCACGCGGCCCGGCTCGCCGCCACCCTGCCCGCGGACGCCACCGACATCGCGCTGTACTTCCGGCCCTCGGCCGAGCACGTCGTCGCGCTGCTGGCGCTCGCCCGGCTGAACATCACCGCGGTGCCGCTGGATCCGGCGTACCCACCGGAGCTGCTGCGCGCCATGCTCGACCGCGTCCGGCCGCGGTGCGTCCTGCTCGCGCCGGGGGAAACGTTCGACACCGACGTCGAGCGGCGGTTCGTCACGCTCACCGGCGGCCCGGTGCCGGACGTCCCGGCCCGGCACGCCGGCCGGCCGCTCTACACGCTGTTCACCTCGGGCTCGACCGGCGTGCCGAAGGGCGTGCGCGTCCCGGACCGCACGCTGGCCAACCTGCTGCAGTGGCAGGACGCCCCGCCCGCGGCGACCCAGCAGTTCTCGATGCTGTCGTTCGACGTGTCGTTCCAGGAGATCTTCACGACGCTCTGCGGCGGCGGCCGGCTGCACCTGATCCGCCCGGAGTGGCGGCACGACGTCCCGGCGCTGCTGGCGCAGCTCGACACCGCGGGCATCGAGCGGATCTTCCTGCCGTACGTCGCTTTGCAGCTGCTCGCCGAGCACGGCGTCCGGCTCGGGCGGTACCCGGCGCGGCTGCGGGACGTGCTCACGGCCGGCGAGCAGCTGGTGTGCACGCCGGCGATCCGCCGGTGGTTCGCCGGGCTGCCCGGCGCACGCCTGCACAACCACTACGGGCCGACCGAGACCCACGTCGTCAGCGCGCTGACCCTCGACGGCGATCCGGCTTCGTGGCCCGAGCGGCCCGCCATCGGCCGGCCGGTGGCGAACGCGGTCCTGCGCGTCGCCGACGCCGCGGGCACCCCGCTGCCGCCCGGCCAGATCGGCGAACTGCTCATCGGCGGGCTCGCGGCGAACCGCTGCTACCTCGGCGACGCGGCGCCGGAGAAGTTCGCCGAGCTGCCGGAGCTGTACTACCGCAGCGGCGACCTCGCGCACTTCGACCGCGCCGGGCTGCTGCACTTCGACGGCCGGGCCGACCGGCAGGTCAAGGTCAGCGGCCACCGCCTCGAACTCGGGCAGGTCGAAGCCGCGCTGCTGCGGCACCCGGCCGTCGTCAACGCGGTCGTCACGGTCCAGGACGACCGGCTGACCGCGTTCCTGGAGTGCCGCCGGACGCCGTCGGCCGCGGAACTGGCGGACTCCCTGGTGCCGCTGCTGCCGCCGCACGCCCGGGTGGACCGCTTCCGGGTCGTCGACGTCCTGCCGCGCACGCCGAGCGGGAAGCTCGACCGCGACGCCGCTTCTTCGGCGCCCGGAACGGACCTGCACCGGACGGCGGACCGGCCGTCGAGCGAGCTGGCGGCGCTGTTCGAGGAGGTGACCGGGACGCCGATCGGCCCGGACGAGACCTTCTTCGCCGCCGGCGCCGGTTCGCTGGCGCTGATGCAGTTCCACCTGCGCTGCGCGGAAGCCGGGTACCGGTTCACCGTGGCGGACCTCTTCGAGCACGTCACGCTGCGGGACCTCACGCGGCACCTGGCGAGCGGCCCGGCCGCGACCACCTCGTCGTCCCGGCCCGTCGCCGACGAGCCGGTGGCCGTAATCGGCATGGCGGTCCGGCTGCCGGGCGCCCGGAACCTGGCCGAGTTCTGGGACCTGGTCGTCTCGGGCCGCCGCGGGATCGAGGAGTTCCCGGCGGCGGACGGCCTGGTCGGCGCGCGCAGCCTCCTGGCCGACCCGCTGGCGTTCGACCCCGGGTACTTCGGCGTCAGCCACCGCGACGCGGCCCTGATGGACCCGCAGCAGCGGCAGTTGCTGATGGCGTGCGTGGAGGCGTTGACGCACGCCGGGATCACCGCGGGAGCCGGCGTCGGCCTGATCGCGGGCGGCGGCGAGAGCACGTACTTCCAGCAGATGCTGCGCGAAGCCGACCCAGCGGCCCTGCCGGACGGCTTCCAGCTGGCCCTGCACCACGAGAAGGACTTCCTGGCGACGAAGGTGGCGTACCACCTGGACCTGACGGGTCCGGCGCTGACGACCCAGACGGCGTGCTCGAGTTCGCTGGTGGCGGTCCACCAGGCGGCGGCGATGCTGCGCGGCGGCGAGGCGGAGGTGATGCTGGCGGGCGGCGTGCTCGTCGACGTCACCCTGGCCGAGGGCTACCGGTACCGGCCGCAGCACATCTTCTCGCCGGACGGGCACTGCCGCCCGTTCAGCGACGACGCCGCCGGAACGGTGGGTGGCAGCGGCGTCGGCGTCGTGGTCCTGAAGCCGCTGTCGGCGGCCCGTCGCGACGGCGACCCGGTGTACGCGGTGGTCACCGGCTCGGCCGTGACCAACGACGGCGCGGTCAAGCAGGGCTACAGCGCGCCGTCCCCGGCCGGGCAGCGCGCGGCGATCCGCGCGGCCCTGGAGCGAGCCGGGCGCACGGGAGCGGACGTCGGGTACGTGGAGACGCACGGCACGGGCACCCGCCTGGGCGACCCGATCGAGGTGGCGGCGCTGCGGGAGGCGATGCCCGAGGCCTCGGCGTGCGCGATTTCGTCGGTGAAGAGCCAGATCGGCCACCTCGGCGCGGCGGCCGGGGTGGTGGGGCTGGTCCGCGCGGTGCTTTCGCTGCACCACGGCGTGCTGCCGCCGACGGTCGACTTCCGGGCTCCCAACCCGGCGCTGGAGCTGGGGCCGTTCCGGGTGCCGACGTCGGCGGAGCCGTGGCCCGCGGGCCCGCGGGTGGCCGGGGTGAGCAGCTTCGGCATCGGCGGGACGAACGCGCACGTCGTCCTGGAGTCGGTCCGGCCCGGGTCGCCGCGGCGGCGTGATCCGGTGCGGTGCTTGGTGCTTTCGGCCCGCAGCGCCCCGGCCCTGAAGCTGGAGGCGGCCCGGGTGGCGGAGTACCTGGCCGCACACCCGGAGTCCTATGCGGACGTTCTGCGGCACCTGCAGTCCGGTCGCCCGGCGGGTCGCTGGCGGATGGCGGCGGCCTGCGAGGACGCGGCCGCGGCGGTCGAATGGCTGCGCACGGCCGAGCCGCGGGAGGTGACCGAGCCGGCGGGCACCACGCCCGCCGCCGGGCCGGCCGCCGCGTGGCTGGCCGGCGCTCCCTTCGACTGGGGTCACTCCCCCGCCCCCGCGCCGTGGGACTTCCCGCCGCCCGCGTTCGACACCGCACCCTTCGACTTCCCGCGGCGCACCACCACCCGGCTGCCCGAAGCCGCCTGGCTGCACCAGCCCACCTGGATCCGCCTGCGCCGGGCGACCACCGCCACCGCAACCGACCGCGTCCTCGTCATCTCCGGCGAAGGCGCCCTCACCGCGCCCGCGCTCGACGCCGCTTACCCCCGCGTCGTGCGCGTCCACGCGGCCGGCCACTTCGCCCGCCTCGGCCCCGACACCTTCGAAGCCGACCCGGCCGACACCGCGCAGCTCCGCCAAGTCCTCGACGCCCTGCCGAACCGGGAAATCGACTGGCTCCACACCCTCCCGCTCGGCATCACCGGCCCCGTCGGGGAGAAGTCCCTCGACCACGCGCGATGGGCCTGCCTCGACACGCCGGCCGCGCTCCTCCGCGCCGCCCACGACCGTCCATTGCGGACGTGGTGGGTCTCGCACGGCGCCACGGCTACGCGTCCCGAAGCCGGGCTGCTCGCCGGGATCACCGCCGTCGGGCCGCAGGAGACCGGCGTCCCCGGCCACTGGGTCGACCTCGAAAGCCCCGACTTCGACCGCATCGCCGACCTCCTCACCGGCCCGACCCCGCCCGAGCGCGTGACCTTCCGGAACGGGTTCTGGTGGCGGCAAGGAACCGCCCCCGCCGAGGCCCAAGAAGTATCCACAATGGACGGGAAGTACCTCGTTCTCGGTGGCACGGGCGGCATCGGCACCGCGGTCGCCGAAGAGCTGCTGACCCGCTCGACCGGCCGGGTCGTCCTGCTCGCCCGCCACCCGCACCTGCCCGAGGCCCTCGCACCGTGGGCCGACCGCGTCGACCTGCTCGCCGCCGATCTCACGAAGATCACCGCCGACGCGATCGACGGCCCGCTGACCGGGATCGTGCACGCCGCCGGGACACCGGGCGGCCGCTTGATCGCCACCCGCGGCGAAGGCACCCAGGACGTCAAGCTCGCCGGCGCCCTCCTCGTGGAAGCGCTCATCGAACGTGACCACCCGGCCTTCGCCGTCTACTGCTCGTCGCTGTCCGCCCAGTTCGGCGGCACCGGCCAGCTCGACTACGCCGCCGCCAACGGGTTCCTCGACGCGCTCGCCCACCGGGACGGCCCGACCGCCCGGCTCGCCATCGGCTGGGACGTCTGGCGCGACAGCGGCATGGCCCTCACCGCCCTGGAATCCGACGCCCGGCACCAGGCCCACCTGGCCGTCGGGCTGAGCGACGACGAAGGGCGGCGCACCTTCGCCCGCGCGCTGGCGACCGGCCTCCCGCAGGTCTTGGTGGCCACGACCGGCCTCGAAACCGCCAAATCGTTCCACGAACGCGAAGCCCCGCAGGCGGCGGCGAAACCCGCCGAGGCGGACCTGACCGAGGAAGTCCGTGCCCTCCTGGGCGTCGCCGAGCTCGACCCGGACGTCCCGCTCTACGACCTCGGCGCCGACTCCCTCACCCTGCTGGACGTGGTCGAGTCGGTGAAACGCCTCTACGGCGTCGACCTCGATCTCGCCTGGCTCGGCCCGGAGGTCACCATGGCGGGGTTGCTGGCCGAGCTGGGCCGGGCCGCCGGCACCGGCGAAGTCGTCGTCCAGGTGTGGCGCGAAGGGACGACGGCCGAGGTCGTCTGCCTCGTGCACCCGATCGGCGGGGACGTCCACGCGTACCGCCCGCTCGTCGAGGCCCTGCCGCCCGGGCTCGGCGTCTGCGTGATCGCCGACCCCGCGCTGAGCCGCCCCGAACCGCCGGGGTGGTCCGTCGCGGACCGGGCCCGCCGCTACCACGAGGCCCTCGAACGGCGATTCCCCGGCCGGAGCAAGCAGCTGGCCGGGTGGTCGTTCGGCGGCTGGGTCGCGGCCGGCATGGCCGCCGAAGCCGAGGCGGCCGGGCAGCCGGTGCGGGCCCTGCACCTCATCGACCCGCCGCCGCCCGGCGCGAGCGCCGCCGACTACGACGACACCCAGCTGGAGACGGTGTTCGAGCGCGAACTCGGCGGCGCCGCGGGCGAACACGCGCGCAAGCTCGCCCGCGCCACCCGGGCCAACCTGCGCAGCATGACCGGGCACGCCCTGCCCCGCCTGACCGCCACGCCCAGCCACGTCTGGCTCGCCACCGAACCCGAACCCGGCCTGCCGGTGGCGAGCCGGGACGGCTGGCGGGACCTGCTGCCCGAACCGAGCCACTGGCACGAACTGCCCGCCACCCACTACGGCGTCGTGCGCGCCCCGCACGTCACCGCGGTGGCCGCCGCCATCGAACGGTGAGACCCACCGGAGGAAAGGAAACCATGGAGCAGTACGAACTCGACGCCGTCAAGCGGATCACCACGCGGCCGGCGCGCGCCTACCGGACCCTGGCGGTGCGGGGCCTGACCCCGGTCATCGGCGCCGAAGTCACCGGCCTCGACCTGACCCGTGACCTGACCGACGAGCAGCTCACCGAGCTGAAGACGGCCTTCCTGGACCACCACGTCCTGGTGTTCCGCGACCAGGACATCTCGGTCGAGGACCACAAGCGCCTCGCCGCGGCCTTCGGCGAGCTGCGCCCGGTCAACCCGCCGCCCGAGCACGGCGACCCGTACATTCTCGAGGTCGCGACCGCGCCGGAGTCGGCCACTGTCTTCGGCAACGGCTGGCACGCCGACGGCACGGCCGACGAAGAGCCGTCGCTGGGCTCGATGCTCCACATCACGCGGATGCCCGAGCCGGGCAGCGGCGGTGACACGCTCTTCGCGAACATGCACCTGGCCTACGACATGCTGTCGCCGAAGCTGAAGGAACTCCTGACCGGGCTGACCGCGATCCACGACGGCGCGCACGCCTTCCGCGGCCACCAGATCCCGGACGGCTACGAGCCGCCGGTGAGCGAGCACCCGGTCGTCGTGCGGCACCCGGAAACCGACCGGCCGCTGCTGTACGTCAACCCCGCCTACACCTCGCGCATCCCGCAGTTGTCGGCCGACGAGAGCCAGGCCGTGCTCGACCTGTTGTTCTCGATCGTGCCGAACCGGCCGATGCTCGCCTGCCGGGTGCGGTGGGAGCCGGACACGCTGGTGTTCTGGGACAACCGCTGCGTCCAGCACCACGCGACCTACGACTACTACCCGCACACCCGCTTCGGCCACCGCGTCGCCATCAACGGCGGCCCGCTCAAAGGCTGAGAGGGAGCGCTCGATGTCGTCCGAACCCGTGGTGGACGTCCGCGATCCGGCCGTCCTCGACGACCCGATGCGCGGTTACGACCGCATCCTCGCCGCGGCACCGGTCTGCCGGGCCCGCCTGCCGAACGGCGAAGAGGGCTGGCTGGTCACCGGCAGCGCCGAAGTCCGCGCCGTGCTGGCGGATCCGGCCGTGCGCAACGACCCGGCGGGCCTGCCGGGCCAGGGCGCCCACACGCAGGAGGAGACGTTCCTCGCGCTGGGCACGCCGCGGGAACACCTGCCGTACCTGCGCGCGAGCCTGCTGAGCCTCGACGGCGCCGAACACACGCGGCTGCGGCGCAGCATCAGCCACGCGTTCGGCGCGGCGCGCGTCGCCACACTGCGCCCGCGGGTGCAGCAGATCGCCGGCGAACTGCTCGACGGGCTCGGCGAAACGGCGAACCTGCTCGACGAGTACGCCTACCCGCTGGCCATGGCGGTGGTGTGCGAGCTGGTCGGCGTGCCCGAGACGGACTGGGCGGACTGGTGGCGCTGGGGCAAGGTCCTCGTCGACGGCGACCCGGCGTCGATCACGCCGACGCTGACCGCGATGTTCGCCTACTGCCACGACCTGGTGGACCACCGCCGCGCCGAACCCCGGGACGACCTGCTCAGCGAAGTCGTCGCCCAGGACGACCTGACCGACGTCGACGCGGTGGCCCTGGTCGTGTTCCTGGTGCTGGCCGGCCACGAGACGATGGCGAACATGCTGGCCAACGCGGCGCTCGCGCTGATGCGCGACCCCGCCCAGCGGGACCTGCTGCGCGGCGAGCCGGAGCTGTGGCCGGCGGCGGTGCGCGAGCTGGTCCGCACGGACGGCCCGGTCCAGCTGGCCCGCTTGCGGTACGCGGCCACCGATCTGGAGGTCGGTGGCGTGCGGATCAAGGCGGGGGACGCGGTGCAGGCGGTGCTCGGCGCCGCCAACCGCGACCCGGCCCAGTTCGCGCACCCGCACACCGCGGACGTGCGGTGGCAGGCCGAGCACGGGGGCCGGGAAGGGAACGTCGGATTCGGCTGGGGGCCGCACTTCTGCCTCGGCGTGGCGCTGGCGAAGCTGGAGGCGGAGGTCGCGTTGCGGAGCCTGTTCGAGCGCTTCCCGGACGTCGAGCCGATCGGGGAAGAGGCGTGGGTACCGCTGCCGCGGGCCCGGCACCGGGTCGCCGTGGAGGTGCGGCTGCGGTGAACGCCCCGGACGTTTCGGTCATCCTGCCGTGCGCCGGGCTGGGAACGCGGTTCGGCGCGCCGTACGCGAAGGAACTGCACTGCCTGGCGCCCGGGGTCACCGTGCTCGACCGCAGCCTGGAGGCCGTGGTGGAGCTGGTGAAGAGCGGGCTCGGCGTGCGCGTGGTCGTCGTGATCGGGCCGCACAAGCTGGACACGGTGAAGTACCTGGCGCGCTACGCCGGCACCTTCCAGCTGGTCTTCGTCTACCAGGACGACGTGGCCGCGCCGGGGCTCGACGGGGCGATCCGGTGCGCCCTGCCGCTGACGTGCGGACCGGTGGCGCTGGTGCTGCCCGACATCGTCGTCAGCAGTGTGGAAAGCCTGCTCGGCGCGCTGCGGCAGACGGAGGTCGCGGGCTGGAGCGTGGTGGCCGCCGAAGAGCGGGATCCCGTGGTGCTGCGGCAGATGGGCGCGCTGACGGTGGCCGGCGGGGACGGCGTCGTGACCGTCGAGGCCGCCGCGGAGAAGCCGGCCGACCCGTCGGGCTTCAACGCGCTCTGGGGCATGGTGGCGGTCACCGCGGACCAGGCCCACCGGCTGCCGGACGTGGCGCGGCGGGACGCGGACAGCCCCCTGGCCGGGGCACGCGCCCTGATGGTGGCGCGGATCGTCAACTACAACACCACCGAGGGATGAGCATGCTCGACGACGTGATGGCGGCGCTGGAGACCGTCCTGCCCCGGCTGGCCGCGGTCACCGGCACGCCCGGCGTCGCCGTCGCGGTGGCGACGAGCGACGAGCTGCGGACGGCCGCGACCGGGTTCGCGGACCTGGCCGCGCGCACGCCGATGACCGCCGGGACGGTCGCGCCGGCGGGCTCGCTCACCAAACCCGTCACCGGCCTGGCGTTCCTGCAGCTCGTCGAGGCCGGGCTGGCCGGGCTGGACACGCCGGTCGACCAGGTGCTGCCCGCGGGACTTCGCGGCCCCGGCGCGGCGCCCGCCACCACCGCCATGCTGGCCGCCCACCAGGGCGGCTACACCAGCGACATCGTCACCGCGATCGCGCCCACCGCGCCGGCCGAGCCGATCCTCGGCTACGTCCGGCGCCGGCACGAGACCGGCCGCGCCGTCGAGTACGGCGGGGCGCGGCCGCTGATGACGGCGCCGGGGTCCTACTCGTACTCCAGCTTCGGCGTCGGCGTGCTCGGCGGGGTCGTCGAGCACCTGGCCGGTGAGCCGTACGCGGCCCGCGTCGCCCGGGAGGTGTTCGCGCCGGCCGGGATGGCGGACACGACCCTCGACGAGGGGAACACCGGCGGCGCCACCGGGTACGCGGCGTTCGGCGACTGGTGCGTGCCGAGCCCGCCGCTGCGCACCGCGGCCTCCCCGGGCGTCGGGATGCGCACCAGTGCCGCGGATTTCGCGCGGTTGCTGCAATCCCTGCTGCGCACCGCCCGGGGCGACCGCGGGCTGGTCGGCCCGGACTCGCTCGCGGCCATGGTGACGCCGCGGGCCGAGCGCCCGAGCCCGCACGGCGTCCGCTCGTTCTCCGGCCTGACCCTCGAACTCGCCGATCCGGCGCTGGGCGAGGACTGGTGGTGGGGGCACACCGCGGCGTTCCCGTGGGGTTTCTGGTGGGAAGCGCGGGTCTGGCCGCACCGCGACCTCGCCGCGGTCGCGGTGGGCAACCGGTGGGACATGGCCCGGTTCCACAACCCCGCGACGCGCAGCGCGCCCGGGCTGGCCGTCGAGTGGGCGGGCCGCTGGGCGGTGGCCGGCGCGCCGGCGAAACTCCCGGACATGGACGGGCGGCCGCGGTGGACCGGTCCCCGGCCCACGCCGGAGAGCTCCCACTGGATGGGCGTCCTGGTCGGCGAACGCACCCACGGCCTGCTCGCCGTGCCCGGCCCGCTGCCGGTGGCGGCGCTGGCCGCCGGCGCCCGTTCCCTGGGCGAGGGCGACTCCGAGGGCTGGGACGCCGACGCGTTCGGGCGCGGCGTGGAGCAGGCCCGCGCGGTGGCACCGGACCCGGCCGCGCTCGGGGCACTGGGCCAGGAGCTGGGCCCGGCGGCGGCGCTGTGGATGCTGGAGTGCGGGGCGGCGAGCGCCGACGTCACCATGCCGGTCGGCTTCTACGCCGGGGCGGCGCGGTGACGCGGGTCCTGCTGTCCACGTACGGCACGCGCGGCGACGTCGAACCGCTGGTGGCCCTCGCGGTCGAGCTGCGGGCGCTCGGCGCGGACGTGCGGATGGGCACCCCGCCGGACGCGGAGTTCGCGGACCGGCTGGCCGGTCTCGGGATCGAGCGGGTGCCGATCGGGCCGCCGGTGCGGGCGATGATGGGCGCGACGGCCGCCGAACTGACCCGGTACCGCACCGAGCTGCTCGAGACGCAGTTCGCCGTTCTCCCCGAGGCGGCCGAGGGCTGCGACGCACTGGTGGCGGCCGGCTTGGCGCAGGTCGCCGCGCGGTCGGTCGCCGAAGCCGCGGGCCGCCGCTACGTCTACGTGACGTATTCGGCGGTCAACCTGCCGTCGCCGCACCACGCGCCGCCGCCGCGGCCGGGCTGGCCGGAGCCGCCGGGGCTGGACAACCCGGCGCTCTGGGCGTTGGACGCCCAGCGGGTCGACGCGCAGTTCCGCGAGGCGCTCGACAGCCACCGGGCCGCGCTGGGCCTGCCGCCGGTGACCGGCGTCCGCGACCACGTCTACTCGGACCGGCCGTGGCTGGCGGCGGACCCGGTGCTCGGGGCAGCCACGCCGGATCTCGACGTGGTCCAGACCGGGGCGTGGACGTTGCCGGACGAGCGGCCGCTGCCGGCCGGGCTGGAGGAGTTCCTGGCGGCGGGGCCGCCGCCGGTCTACGTGGGCTTCGGCAGCATCACCCCGGCGCCGGACGTCGTCCGCTGGTCGGTGGCGGTCAGCCGCGCCCGCGGGTACCGGGTGCTCGTCTCGCGCGGCTGGGCCGGCCTGGCCGTGGACGGCTGTTTCGCCGTCGGCGACGTCAGCCACCAGCGCCTGTTCGGCCGGCTCGCGGCGGTGGTCCACCACGGCGGCGCGGGCACGACGCAGACGGCGGCCCGGGCGGGGGTGCCGCAGGTGGTGGTCCCGATCCGCCTGGCGGACAACCCGTACTGGGCGAGCCGGGTGGCGGCGCACGGGGTCGGCACGGCCCTCGAGGACCCGACGGCCGAGTCCCTCGCCGCGGCGTTCGACACGGCGCTGACCCCGGAGACCCGCGCCCGAGCGGCGGCCTTGGGAGCTCGGATCCACACCGACGGCGCCGCGGCGGCGGCCCGGTTGCTGCTCGACGAGCTCCGCGCGGTGCGGCCGATCGGGTGATTTCCGGGTTCCGGCCTCAACCGGCCGGGAGAGTCCGGAGTGGACGGTACGCCCGGTCGCCGACACCAGGAGGAAGCGTGCCGAAACTACTGACCCTTGCCGGAGCGGCGTTGCTCGCCGCCGTCGGGACCGTCGCCGTGGCCCCGGCCGCGTCGGCGCACGACGCCTACGCCGACGTCGTCAACTGCAGCTACCAGGGCGCGATCCGCTGCGGCTACGGAGGCGTGACGAACGGCCACACCCGCGTGTACGCCTGCGACACTTTCGGCGACGGCTACGGCTTCCGCACGGAGTGGCGCACCCGCAGCGGCGGCGGGGGCGGCGTGGACGACGCCAACGGCAGCAGCTCGGGCTGCAGCGCGAAGGTCCCGGGCACCTCGGCCAACCCGGTGACCATCTTCCGCGTCTGCCAGAAGACGCCGAACTGGCAGTGCTCGAACTGGCTGAACGCCTGACCGTCAGGGGAAGTTGACCGTCCACAAAGGAATCAGCGTTCCAGACGGCCGGGATCCCCGGATGCGGGACGGCGCGCCAGCCAGGCCTCGGTGATGTGGTCGAACATCGCCTGCGCCGCGCCGTCCCCATCCCCGGCCGCGATCCGTTCGTAGACGCGCCGGTGCCCCTTGTTCGACGCCACGCACAGCGCCCGCTCACTCGGACCCACGTACCGGGCCGTGTTCACGACCTGGCTCTCCAGCGCCCGCACCACTCCCCGCGCCAGCCGGTTGCCCGAGACCTGCATGATCGTGTCGTGGAAGGCGAGGTCCTGCTCGCGGTAGGCGGCGGGGTCGTCGACGAGCTCGTCCATGAGGTCCACCAGCTCGCCCAGCCGGGCGACCACCTCCGGGCCGGCGGTGCGCGCGGCGACCTGCGCCATGTCCGATTCGAGCAGGCGGCGCGTCACGACCAGGTCGTCGAGGACGGCCGAGGTCTCGTCCTCGGCGATCACCGCGGCCAGCACGAGTTCGTCGAGCATGTTCCACATCGACGCCGGGTTCACCACCGTGCCCGCGCCCTGGCGGACCTGGACCAGGCCCTTCGCCTGCAGCAGCTTCACCGCCTCGCGGACGACGGTCCGGCTCACCGAGAAGCTCTCGCACAGCACCGGTTCGGCCGGCAGCGACGTGCCGGGCGGGTGGATCCCGCGCACCACGCGGCCCACGAGTTCGGCGGTGACCGCGCTCGCCAGGTTCGCGGGGCGGCGCACCCACTCGGGGGCGGCGGGTTGCCGGTCTGATGCCGTCATCGTTCCTCCGGTCGCACTGCGCCGACCTTCGCCGTACGCAGGTGAAGCTTACACAGCGCGCCCGTTGACGTCATACGTCATACGAGTTACGTTTTGCCGCACCGTGCCGGGCCACTCCCCGTCCGGCCACCGTCTGGAGAAGTGAGCAGCGATGAAGCAGCGCACACTATTCTCGGCCGCCCTGGCTGCGGCATTGGCGTTGACCGCCGGGTGCGGAAGTGCCGCCGGCCCGGCCGCGCCGTCCGGCGACGCGAGCGGCAAGCTCGTGGTCTGGGACTGGAAATCCGGTGACGCCAAGGCCGCGGGGTACGTCGCGAAGGCCAAGGCCGAGTTCGCCAAGCAGCACCCCGGCGTCACCGTCGAGTTCGTCGCCCAGCCCTACGACCAGTACTACACCCTGCTCGGCGCGGCGATCCAGGCCAAGCGCGGGCCGGACGTCATGCTCTTCAACGGCGGCGGCCAGATCCGCGACCGGGTCGGCGACCTCGTCCCGCTGGACTCCTACGTCACCGACGACCGGTCGCGCCTGAGCGGCTGGGACGCCTTCGCCAAGGACGGCAAGGTCTACGCCGAACCGGTCACCCTGCAGGGCCACCCGGTGTACTACGACAAGGACCTGTACCAAAAGGCCGGGCTGAACCCCGACGCCCCGCCCCGGACCTGGGAGCAGTTCGTCGGCGACTGCGGCACGATCTCGGCCAAGACCGGCGCGAAGTGCCTGGCGCTGGGCAACAAGGAAGGCGCCGGGATCCAGTTCTTCTTGTCGGCGCTGGGTTCGGCGAGCCTGACGCCGCAGGAGTACACCGACTGGATCGCCGGCCAGCGCGACTGGACCGCACCGGACGTCAAGCGGATCTTCGAGCTCTGGAAGCAGGCCGGCGACACCGGCCTGAACACCGACGGCGCCAACTCCACCGCGATGTTCAACGACGCCTTCGCGCTCTTCCAGTCCGGCAAGGCCGCGAACGTCATCGGCCTGATGTCCGACGTCGGGCACTGGAAGGACTTCGCCGAGTTCCTCGGGGCGGACAAGGTCGGCGTGATGACCGCGCCGCAGGTCAACCCGGCCGCCACGCCGAGCCTCCCGTACGACGGCGGCATCGGCTACGCGGTCGCGAAGGGGACCAAGGACCCCAAGCTGGCCGCGGACCTGGTCCGGTCGCTGAGCTCGACCGAAGCCCTGAAGTCCTTCTACGCCGACAGCGGCGCGATCGCCGCCGACACCTCGATCGACGTCTCGGCGGCCGGACCGGCCGTGGCGAAGATCGTCGCGGAGGTCAAGACCGGCAAGCCGGCCCTGCACGTCGCCCTCTCCTCGAAGACGCTCGACCTGATGGGCCGGCTCTCGCAGCAGCTGCTGAGCGGGTCGGTCGGGGTCGACGACGTGCTGACGCAGCTGGCCGCGTCGGACAAGGGCTGAGGAGGGTGACCGGGTACTCCCCCGCTCCGGTGGTCCGGGCTCCGGCCCGGACCACCGGAGGACCGGCGCCGGCCCGGCGCGCCCCGCGCGGGACGCGGCTCGAGCGGTTCGCGCCGCTCGTGCTCGTCGCCCCGGCCGTACTGGTCGTCCTCCTGCTCCGGCTGTGGCCGCTGCTGCTCGGCGTCAACTTCTCCTTCACCGGGGACGGCGACCGCAACGGCACGGCGGTCGGCTTCGACAACTACGCGGCGCTGTTCGCCGACCCGCTGTTCCGCACCGCGCTGCGCAACGTCGGGCTGCTCGTGCTGCTGCTGCCGGTCGCCGTCGCCATCCCCGGCCTGCTCGCCACCTTCATCCACCTGAAGGTGCCGGGCCACCGCGTCTACCGCGGCGTCTACTTCTTCCCGGCGGTGCTGTCCCCGGTGATCGTCGGGGCGATCTTCAACCTGCTGCTGGCCTTCGACGGGCCGGTCAACGCCCTGCTCGGCCTGGTCGGCCTCGGCCCGGTGGACTGGCTCGGGAACCCGGACGTGGCGATCTTCGCCGTCGTCGGGGTGCACGTCTGGGCGACGTTCGGCATGGCGCTGGTCGTCTTCCTGGCCGGATTCTCCACTTTGGACGCTTCGCTGCTCGACGCGGCCAAAGTGGACGGTGCGTCGCTGCTGCAGACCATCCGGCACGTGATCGTCCCCGGCCTGTCCCGGACCATCCAGTTCGTCTTCGTCACCACCATGATCGGGATGCTGACCTCGATGTTCGGGCTGCTGTACGTGATGACCAGCGGCGGCCCGGCGGGCTCCACCTACCTGCCCGAGTACTACGTCTGGATCCAGCAGGGGCAGCTGAACCAGCCCGCGCTGGCCTCCGCGGCGTCCACTGTGCTGTTCCTGATCATGCTCGTGGTCGGGCTGGCCCAGATCGGCATCCTGCGCCGCGCCGGAAGGGAGGACTGATGTCCGGTTCCCGGCTCACCCGGTGGCTCGCCGCCGTCCCGATGGCCGCGCTGGCCCTGGCGACGATCTACCCCCTGGTGTTCACCGCGAACGTCGCCATGAAGGACCGCCGCGAGTACACCCTCGACCGGTTCGCCCCCGCCGGGTCGCTGCGCTGGGACAACATCGCCCGGGCGTGGACGAGCGTGGGGATGTCGCGGTACTTCCTCAACTCGGTCGTCGTCGTGGCGTGCTCGGTCGTGGTGCTGCTGCTGCTCGGGTCGATGGCCGGCTTCGCGCTGGGGCGCCTGCGCTTCCGCGGGTCGTCCGTGGTGTTCCTGGGCATCCTCGCCGCGTTGTTCGTGCCGTTCCAGGTGATCATGGTGCCGCTGGCGCGGATCATGGCGGGCACCGGGCTCATCGACACCTACCCGGGGCTGGTGCTGGCGTACGTAGCGCAGTTCCTGCCGTTCACGGTCTTCCTGATGACCAGCTTCTACTCGGCCGTGCCGGCGGAGATCGTCGACGCCGCCCGCGTCGACGGCACCACCCTCTACGGCGTCTACTGGCGGATCATGCTCCCGCTGGGGGCCCCGGCGCTGCTGTCGGTCGGGGTGCTCAACGCGCTCTTCTGCTGGAACGACGTCCTGATCTCCCTGCTACTGATGCCGTCCGCCGAGCACCGGACGCTCATGGTCGGGGTGACCGCGCTGCGCGGGCAGTACTCGGCCGACATCCCGACGTTCGCCGCCGGTGTCCTGATCGCCGCGGTGCCGGTGCTGCTCGTCTACCTGTTCCTGCAACGCCAGATCGCCGACGGGGTCACCGCCGGGTCCACGAAGGGATGAAATGCGCATCACTGCTTTCCGGGCCCTCACGACCGTGCAGGACTGGGGCCGCCCGATCGGCGACGCCAACGGCGTCCACGCGAGCGGTCTCGTCCGGATGCCGCTCGTCGTCGTCGAGACGGACGAGGGTGTCACCGGTGTCGGGCTGGGTTCACACGTGCAGGCGGAGACCGTCTTCGCCGCGATCGAGGGCGAAGACCCGCGCGGCGTGACGGCGCTCTACGACCGGATGCTGCGGCGGACGTTCAAGGCGGGGCACGCCGGCGCGGTGTTCGGCACCATCGGTGCCTTCGACACGGCGTTGTGGGACATCAAGGCGCAGCTGGCGGGCGAGCCGCTCTGGCGGCTGCTCGGCGGGCGGGACCGCCGCGTGCCCGCCTACGCCTCGGGTCTCGACATCGCCTTGGACGACGACGAGCTGGCCGCGCTGTACCGGACGTACGCCGGCCACGGCCTGCGCGCGGCGAAGCTCAAGGGCGGCTTGGACATCGACCGCGACCGGCGCCGGCTGACGCTGGTCCGCGACGTCCTCGCCGAGGCCGGCGGCGGCCGTCCGGGCCTGATGCTGGACGTCAACGAGAACTGGACGCGCAAGCAGGCGGTCCGGCACGTCGCCGAGCTGGAACGGACCCTCGACCTGACCTGGATCGAGGAGCCGGTGCGGCGCTGGGACGTCGACGGCCACTCGGCGGTCGGCCGCGGCATCCGCGCCTCAGTGGCGACCGGGGAGAACCTCACCGGGCTCGAACAGCACCGGCCCCTGATCGCGGCGGGAGCGGTCGACGTCGTCCAGACGGCGGCGGGCTGGGGCGTCACCCACTTCCTGCGGGTGGCAGCCCTGGCCCACGCCCACGACCTCCCGGTCAGCCCGATCGGGACCACCCCGATCGGCCTGGTCCACGCGGCGACGGCGGTGCCCAACCACCTGGTGACCGAGCTGCAGGACCTCCGCCCCCCGGTGGGCGTCACCCTGGACGTGGCGATCGGCGACGGAGCCTTCCTCCTCGGCGACGGCCCCGGCCTGGGCATCCATCTGGACGAGGCCGCGATCGCGGCCGCCGGGCACCGCCTCCCGGACCCGGCATCGGGTGGGTCCCACATCCGCCCGGACCGCGCGGGCTACCACCTGCTCCCGGCCTCGGGCAACGGCCACCGCACGTCAGTGGAACTCGCGTGATCGAAGGGTCGACACGGCGCCGGCGGCCGTGTCGTCGCCGGAATCACGCGTGTCGACCCTTTGGTCACGCCGCTCACCCGACCGGGAACTTGACGCCGGTCAGCTCCTCCGAAACCGTCCACAGCCGCTGCTGGATGCTCACGTCGTAGGACTGCGGGCTCGAGGTGACCACCTCCGGGCGGCCGCGGTAGCCGCCGAGGCCGGCCGGGCCGTAGTACTGGCCGCCCAGGGCTGCGGGGTCCGTTGCCGCGCGCAACGTCGGAAGCGCGCCGCGCTCGGAGCTCTGGGTGAACAGCGGGGCCACCACCGGGAAGAGCGCGCGCAGCACCGCCGGGGAGTTGCGCATCAGCTCCGTGCGGGCCACGCCCGGGTGCGCCGCGATCGACGTCGTCGTCCCGTGCGGGGCGAGGCGGCGCTGCAGCTCGTAGGCGAACATCAGGTTGGCCAGCTTGGCCTGCCCGTACGCCGCGACGCGGTCGTAGGAGTTCTCCCACTGCAGGTCGTCGAAGCGGATTCCGGCGCGGATGCGGTGGGCGATGCTGGCGACCGTCACCACCCGGGAGCCCTCGACCGGGAGCAGCAGGTCCAGCAGCAGGCCGGTCAGGGCGAAGTGCCCGAGGTGGTTCGTGCCGAACTGCAGCTCGAAGCCCTCCCGGGTGGTCTGGCGCGGCGGGTACATCACGCCGGCGTTGTTGATCAGCAGGTCGATCTTCGGCAGCGTGGCGTGCAGATCGGCGGCCGCGGCCCGGATCGACTCCTGCGACGCCAGGTCCAGCGCCTGCACGGCGACGTCGGCGTCCGCGCCGAGCCGGGCGGCCGCCTGCTTGCCCTTCTCGACGTCGCGGACGGCGAGCACCACCGTCGCGCCGCGCTCGGCCAGCACCTTCGCCGTGTCGAAGCCGAGGCCGGTGTTGGCGCCGGTGATCACGGCCACGCGGCCGCGCTGGCTGGGGACGTCGCGCTCGGTCCAGGTGTCGCTCATGGCAGTCCTCCTGCGTTCGCGGCCCTTGCGGACCGTCGGTCTGTTATGACTCCGACGTTAAGGAACCGTCGGTCTGTTGTCAAGAGACTGCCGGTCTCCAATTCGGCCGCGGGCGGGTTACGCTGATCTCATGACGTTCCAGCGGGCGCGCAGCGCGGAGCAGCGGGAGGAGCGGCGCCGCACCATCCTCGACACGGCGCTGAAGATGCTCGACGAGATGCCGGTGGCCGAGGTCAGCCTCAACGAGCTCAGCCGCCGGGTCGGCCTGGCCAAGTCGAACGTGTTGCGCTACTTCGAATCCCGTGAAGCCGTGCTGCTCGAACTGCTCGACCGCGCGCTGCGCGACTGGCTGGCCGAGGTGGCCGGCGAAGTGGCCGAAGGCGTCGACCCGGACCGCCCGGCGAAGGAGCGCGCCGAAGCGTTCGCCGCGGTGGTCGCCGGTTCGCTGGCCCGCCGCACGGTGCTGTGCGACCTGATCGGCGCGCAGGCGGGGGTGCTGGAGCACAACGTGTCCACCGACGTCGTGGTGCGGTTCAAGAGGTCCGCCCTCGGCGGGCTGGAGGAGATGGCCGAGCTGCTCGGCCGGTCTGTCCCCGAGGTCGGCACCGAGGCGGCCCCGGTGTGCCTCCTCGCCATGATCCTGGCCGGCGGGCTGTGGACGCACTGCCGCCCGTCCCCCAGCGCCCGCGCGGCCTACGAAGCGGACCCGGCACTGGCCGCGCTGCACCTGGATCTGGCGCCGGCCTTGCAGCACGGGCTGGCGCTGCTGATCACCGGCGCGATGGCCCGCAACGGCTGACGCGCCGGTCCGGACCTGTCGTCACAAGTGCCGTGAAACCTCCGCACGCCCGGGTGATAGACCACGAAACGCCCGCGCCGCACCACGGCGGTGCCCGGCCCGGCAAAGGAGTTCCGCCAAGTTCGTGCGTCGCTGCCTCGGAGCGCTCGGCGCCCTCGCCGTCGCCGTCGGTTCGGCCGTCGCGGCCCCCGCCGTCGCGGACGCGGCCGATTCCTGCTCCGCCTCCACCAACCGCGCCGTCCTCGGGGGCTACGGCGGGTCACATCCGCCCGGCCAGCTCGCCCGCCACCTCGACCGCGATCTCGCGTGTCCGGATCGCCAGCGGGGACTCCGTACGCCCGGCCGGCCAGTACACGGACAGCTCGCGCTCCGGTGACGGCGTCAGCCGGTGGAGGCTCAGCTGGTCGTCGGACCAGGCGTCCTGGCCGTGCAGCGCCAGCCACGGCAGCACCGCCCAGCCGATGCCCGCCCGGACCATCGACAGGATCGTCTCGTGGCCCGTCGTGCGGAAGACGAACCGGGGCTGCGCGCCGGCGCGGGCGAACGTGCGCTCCAGCCAGCGCTGGTGGTGGGTGGGCGGCCAGGCGACCATCGGCACGTCGTCGAGCCGCTTCACCCGCACCGGGCCGTCCGGCAGCGCGCCCGCGCCCGTCACCAGCAGGTAGGGCTCGTCGAACAGCGTGACGCGCTCGACGTCGCCGGCCACCGGGCCGTCGTGGAACAGCAGGTCGAGCTCGCCGATCCGTGGGTCGTCCGGCGTCACGTCGGACAGCCGGATGTCGCAGCCGGGGTGCTCGTCCAGCAGCCGGCGGATGACGGACGGCAGGATCAGGTTCGACACACTCTGGAAGGTGCCGATGTCGATGCGGCCGTGGCCGGCCCGGAACCGGTCGACGGCGTCGGTCAGCGCCTCGCCCTTCGCCAGCAGTTCGCGGCCGTGCGCCAGGACCACCTCGCCGAGCCGCGTGATCCGGACCGGCCTCGGCCCGCCCGGCCGGTCGAACACCGGGCCGCCGACGGCCTTCTCCAGCGCGGCGATCTGCTGGCTCACCGAGGATTGCGTGTAGCCGAGCCGGGCGGCCGCCTGGCCGAACGTGCCTTCTTCGGCGATCGCCGCCATGGTCCGCAGGTGACGCAGCTCGAAGTCGGCCATAACTCCCTAACATAGCCGAAGGCGATCGATTCAATCGGAATTCATCGCTTTTCGTGATGTCTCCGCGGATCTAGCGTGATTCCCATGACCACCACAGACACCCGGCAGGGACTCCCGAAACTCGTCTGGGCCCTGGCGGCCACGCACTTCGTCGGCCGCGCCGGGGGTGTCGTGCGGTCGTTCCTGGTGCTGTACCTGACGCAGGCGCAGCACCTCTCCGCCGCGAGCGCCGGGACGGTGGTCGCGGCGGTCGGCCTCGGCGACATCGGCTCCCAGCTGCTCGGCGGCTGGCTCGGCGACCGGATCGGCCGGCGCAACACCATGCTGGCCGGCTTCCTGGGCGCCGCCGCGGCGCTCACCGCGCTCGGCTCGGCGGACTCGCTGCCTGCGATCTGGACGGCCGCCGTCGCGGTCGGGCTGACACTCGAGCTGTTCCGCCCGGCCGGCTCGGCCGCGGTCGCCGATCTCCCCGCGTCGCAACGGATCCGCGCGTTCGGGATGCTCTACTGGGCGGCCAACCTCGGCTTCTCGGTCGCCACCGTCACCGCGGGTGTCCTCGCCCGGTACGGCTACGGGCTGCTGTTCTGGATCAACGTCCTGACCGCGCTGGCCGCGGCCCTGATCGTCTGGCGCCAGGTGCCGGAAACCCGTCCGCCGGGCTCGGTGCGGACGCGGCGGGCGCTGCTGCCCGTCGTGCTGCGCGACCGGTTGATGCTCGCGATGCTGGCGCTGTACGTCGGCTACTTCACGCTGTTCCTGCAGACGTTCACGACGTTGCCGCTGCTGATGGCGGCCCGCGGGCTCGGCCCCGCGGCCTACGGCGGCGTGCTGGCGCTGAACGGGATCGCCGTCGTGGTCCTCCAGCCGCCGGCGGTCCGGCTGCTCGCCGGCCGCAACGCCGCTGCGGTGTCGGCCGTCTCGATGCTCCTGGCCGGGCTCGGAGCCGGATGGGGCGCGGTCGGCCACAGCACCGCCGCCTTCGCCGGCTCGGTGGTGCTCTGGACGCTCGGCCAGATCGGGATCGCCGTCCGGTTCGGCGACACCTTCGCGAGCCTCGCGCCGGCCGAACTCCGCGGCGGCTACCTGGGTCTCGCCTCGACCTCCTGGAGCGTCGGCGCGGTACTCGGCCCGCTGGCCGGGACCGCAGTTCTCGACCTCGCCGGGGCCACCGTCCTCGGCGCGGCCTGCGCGATCGGCGGGATCGCGCTGTGCACCGTCCACATGGCGCTCGGGCCCGCCCTGCGCCGTCGAAACCCCGGAAAGGAATCTGAATGACCGTGTCAAGCCGCAGCGGTAGCGGGTTGTGGCGCGGTCGGTGTGAATGTCCGGCCGTCGCGCAGCAAGGCCCAGAGCAC
>NZ_JBSGBK010000019.1:0-117413 GCF_053601215.1 Amycolatopsis sp. NPDC004772 | reverse complement strand
GCAAGTGGTCCACCGGGACGATCATCGCAGGCACGCTGTAGTACGGCAGCGCGGCTTCGGCCGATCGGCGGATCAGCTCCGGCTCGGCCGTCGAGATGTCGCCGGACTCGAGCGCGTCCTGCTGGCCCGCGTCGTAGCCGGACTCCCAGGCCGAGGCGCTCGCGATGCCGCTCATGCCGGAGAACATCGCGCTGAACAGGAACATCGAGCCCAGACCCCAGGCGCCGGCGACGAGCGCGGGCTTCCACCACGGCTCGCTGTACCAGCCCTGCGGCACCGGACGGCCCGCGACGCGGCCGCCGGGGTAGTAGTACGGCGTGTCCTGGCCGGCGTCGGGCGAAGCGGCGTAGTGCTGGCCCTCGACGTCGACCTCGCGGCGCTCGGTGACCTTGCCGGCGCGCTCGCGCTCGGCCTCCTCCGGCAGTTGCGGGCCGGGGTCCATCCCCATCGCGACCCGCGCGGCGCGGACGTAGTAGAGGCCTTCGACGGCGGTGTCCTTCACCAGCCGGGCCTGTTCGATCGTGCGGGCCTGCTCCAGCTGCGAGCCGGCGGCGTTGTAGCGCTCGCTCGCGTCGGCCATCGCCTGCATCGACGCGGTGTCGTTGCCGTTGAGGTTGAGCACCTGGCCGCCGAGCCGCTCGACCAGGCGCCGGGCGTCGGCCTTGGCGTCGTCCAGCTCCCGCTGCCGGGCCGCGGCGCGCTGCCGCGAGAAATAGAGGCCGCCACCGACGATCACGACGACGAGCACGATCAGGAAGATCGCGGTGCCCATGGACCACTCCTGGAAGTTCGGGGCTCGGTGACGGGTGGTCACCGTTGAAACGGACAACGCGGACGCTACGCGGTGGGTTCCCGGAGCGTGACCGGGCCCACCGCGAGCGCTGGCCGAAGAAACTAGAACACGTTATAGTTCGGCCATGAAGTTCACCCTGTCGATCGCGATGAACCCCCTCGATCAGCTGGGCGAGCTCGCCCGGGCCGCCGAAGAGGCCGGCTTCGCCTCCATTGCCCTGCCCGACTCGCTCTTCTACGCCGAAACGGTGGACACGGACTACCCGTACACCCCGGACGGCAGCCGGTTCTGGACCGCGGAGACACCCTGGGTGGACCCGCTCGTCGCGACCGCGTCGATGGGCGCGGTCACCAGCCGGATCCACTTCTACACGTCGGTGCTGAAGCTCGGCTCGCGCAACCCGGTGCTGCTGGCCCGCCAGGTCGGCTCGGCGAGCGTGCTCACCGGCGGCCGGTTCGGCCTCGGGCTCGGCGTCGGCTGGCTGCCCCAGGAGTTCGAGTACTGCGGCGTGCCGTTCGAGCGGCGCGGCAAGCGCGTCGACGAGGCCATCGACGTGCTGCGGCTGATCCTCGGCGGCGGGATGGTCGAGTACCACGGCGAGTTCTACGACTTCGACAAGATCCAGATGAGCCCGGCGCCGCCGACCCGGGTGCCGTTCTACATCGGCGGCCACACCGAGGTCGCGCTGAAGCGCGCCGCCCGGGTCGCCGACGGCTGGTCGTCGGCGATGATGAAGCTCGACGAGCTGCGCGACACCATCGCCCGGCTCAAGGAGCTGCTCGCCGAGCGAGGTCGCGCCGACGACCCGTTCGAGTACCAGGCGGTCTGCATCGACGCCTTCGGGCTGGACGGCTACCGCGCGCAAGCCGACGCCGGTGTCACCGACGTGATCACCATGCCGTGGGTGTTCGACGGCATCGGGTTCGACGCGCCGGTCGAGCCGAAGCTCGAAGCGATCCGCAAGTTCGGAGCCGAAATCATCGCGAAGTTCGAGGAGTGACTCCCATGGGCGTGCAGGTCAGCTGGGACACCGAGGCGGAGCAGCCGCCCGCGCGGCGGGCAGCGTACGCGTCGATGACCGCGGTGACGGCGGGCGACAAGGAGGGCTGGCTGGCCCTGTTCGCCCCGGACGCGGTGGTCGAGGACCCGGTCGGCCCGTCGTTCTTCGACGAGACGGGCAAGGGCCACCACGGCCGCGAGGGGATCGGCGCGTTCTGGGACAAGACGATCGCCAACGTCGAGCGCTTCGAGTTCACCATCCGCGACTCCCACGCGGGCGGCGACGAGGTCGCCAATGTCGGCACGATCACGACATTCCTGCCTGGCGGCTACCGCGTCGACACCGACGGCGTCTTCGTCTACCGAGTCGGCGACGACGGCCTGATCCGCTCGGTCCGGGCGTTCTGGGAGACCGAACGCGCGATGGCGACGGCCCGCCAGGTCTGACCCCTACCCCTGCGAAGGCCACCCCGGGATCCGGGGTGGCCTTCGTCGTGCGTGATCGACACACACCGCAACCGCCACGTTGCGGAAAGAGCGCATTCTGGCGATTGTTTGCTCAACCGTGCTACTTTTTGCTCATGCAAGCAAAAACGTTCACCGAGAACGCCCGGCGGGCGCAGATCGTCCGCGCGGCGATCGAGACCATCGGTGAACTGGGGTATGCGAAGGCTTCGTTCGGGCAGATCGCGAAACGCGCCGGGCTGAGCAGCACCGGCATGATCTCCTACCACTTCGACGGCAAGGCGGACCTGATCGCCGAGGTCGTCCGGGACGTGCTGGCCACGAGCCTCGCCTACATGCGGGAGCGGATCGACGCGGTGCGGGGGCCGGCGGCGGAGCTGCGGGCCTACATCGAGTCGAACCTGGCGTTCATCGCCGAGCACCCGGTCGAAATCACCGCGCTGCTCGAGAGCCTGCGGCACGGCGGCGGTGTCACCGCGGGCAACGACGACTGGTACCACGGCGCCGTCGACATCCTGGAATCCTGCCTGCGCGAGGGCCAGCGCTCCGGCGACTTCGGCCGGTTCGACCCGCGCGTCATGGCGATCACCGTCCGCCAGGCCATCGACGGCATCCACACCGAACTGATCCGGCGTCCCGCCACCGACGCCGACGCCTACGCCGCCGAGCTCGTCGCCATCGTCGAACGGGCCACCGCGCCCGACTGAACTGGGGAAACCATGGTCACCTCGAACACCTCCGGGCGCGTGCTGCGGCCGGTCATCGCCCTGCTCTACCTGAACCTGCTGATCAGTGTCGCGTTCGCGGTGCTCACCTTCCTGCACAAGGACGGCATCCTCGACTACCAGGTGCTGCACTGGGAGTCGACCGGCCAGGCCGACCCGGCCGATCGCGCCGGCACGCGCGCGTCGCTGGAGAGCGTGCTGTGGATCCGCCCGGTGTCGGTGCTGGTCATCGCGATCGTCTACGTCCGGCTGGCGGGCCGGCTCAAGCTCGGCCGCCGCAGCACCTACGTCCGGCTGATGGTGATCACCGTGCTGGGGCTGGCCGGGCTGGTCTACCTCGTCGTCGCGGCCGAGTTCCCGAACTGGATGCGGGCCGGGCAGGTGGGGCAGGCGGTGGTCCTGCTCGTGCTGTTCCTGCTGCTGTGCACGAAGAGCGTCCGGGGGTACTTCTCGAAGCAGGGCCGGGTTCCGCAGAAGGTGTGAACCCGAACCGGATTTCCGTTCACATTGTGTTTCCCGGACATTGTTCAACGACTCCGGAAAAGATTCAGGTTTCGCGGAAGTAAACGTTACCCGGTCGCCTCGATCACCCGAATGCCCGAACGCCGGAGCGGCGGCTCCGACCCTGAGTGGAGCGCGGGTTCGTGCAGCTTCCGCCCGGTGTCCGGGGTGCCGGTACCCGCTTTGGTGGATCGGGACCAATCGGACATCCTCGGGTGGGGAAACCCCGTTGTGCCTCGTTGCGGCACGTAGGGGCAGGTGGTAGCTTCTGATCGTTATCTCCTCGCGGTGTACCGGGCGATCAGGGCAGTAATCGTCCAACGGGAACCGCGGGGATCTGGGGTCTGGGGAAAGGTTGTCCGATGAACGTTTACCGCGGTCCTTCATAAGGGACGCCGAATAACACTTCGCCGGCGGCTCGTGCGCGAGTCGACGGGACTTTGTCATCACCAGGCACTCGTTGGGGAGCGGTGGGCCCGGTCGATCGACCGTCAAGCATTGCGTGTGCGGCGGCATTTGCCCGTCGCGTGCGCGGCTGCGCTGGTGATTCGCGAAAAAAAGCCGTGTTCGGCCCGTCTGGGGTGGCCGCAACGCGGGTCGTGGATCAGCCGAACCCAACAGGCGACGAATTCCTGGGGGATTTACCTGTCATGCTCATCGAACGTGATTTCGAAACGGCGACGCTGAGCCAGATGCTCGCCGACGCCCACTCCGGCGCCGGCGGTGTCGGCCTGGTCCTCGGCCCGGTCGCCAGCGGCAAGACCGCGCTGCTGGAGACCTTTGGCCGGCAGGCCGCCGGCACCGGCGCGGTCGTGCTGTCCGCCTCCGGCGCCCGGTCCGAAACCGCCGTTGGCCTCGGCGTCGTTTCGCAGCTGGTCCACACGCCGGGCGTCCGCGCGGACATCGCGGACCAGGTGTCGGCGTACGTGGAGGACGCCGAGGCCGACGCGACGCTGCTGGACAGCCGGTTCCTGCACCGCCTCTCCAGCGCGGTGATCGGCTGGTCGGCCGAGAGCCCGCTGGTCGTCTGCGTCGACGACGCCCACCACGCCGATCCCGCGTCCCTGCAGTTCCTGCAGCACATGGCCCGGCGGATCCGCCCGGCCCGGGTGCTCGTGCTGCTCGCCGAACGGGCCGACCCGGGCGAGCGGCGCCCGGTCCGCCACGTCGACCTGATGCGGCGGCCGCACTGCCGCCAGCTGCGGCTGGCCCCGCTGTCCCGCAACGGCGTCGGCGTCCTGCTGGCCGGCAAGCTCGACGAAGGCAAGGCCCACGCGCTGGCCGCGCAGTGCTTCGCGGTCAGCGGCGGCAACCCGCTGCTGGCCACGGCGCTGGTGCACGACACCCGCGCGGCCGGCACGGGCGAGGTCGTCGCGGGCGCCGCCTACCGGCACGCCGTGCTGAGCTGCCTGCACTCCAGCGAGCCGCGGGCCCTCGAACTCGCCCGGGCGCTGGCCGTCCTCGGCGACGACGAGCAGTCGCAGATCGCGCTGGCCGGCGGCATGGTCTCCTTCGCGCCGGCCACCACCGAGCCGGTGCGCCGGGCGCTGGAGTCGGCCGGCGTGCTCGACGGGCACCGGTTCCGGCACCCCGAAGCCCGCGTCGCGGTGCTCGAGGAGCTCGACCCCGGGGTCCGGGCCGCCCTGCACGGCCAGGCCGCCCGCCTGCTGTTCGACCAGGGTGCCCGCCCGACCGCGATCGCCGCGCACGTGGTGGCGGCGAACCTGGACGAGCCGTGGACCGAGCACCTGCTGTCCGAGGCGTCGGAGGCGGCGCTGCTGGAGGACGACGTCGAGCTGGCCCGCGCGTGCATCGCGATGGCCAGCCGCTGCTGCACCGACGACCGCGACCGGGCGATCGCCAAGGCGTCGCTGGCCGACATCGAATGGCGGACCACCCCGGCGAAGGCGATGCGCCGGCTGCCGGAGCTGGTGCACGCGACCCGCGCCGGGTACCTGCCGGGCATCCGGGTCGTCGGCATCTTCGAGTTCCTGCTCTGGTTCGGCCGGGTCGACGAAGCCGTGGAGATCTCGAAGGCGTTCGGTGACCTGGTCGACTGCCGGGACCGCCGGACCCGCGGCGAGCTGCTGACGCTCGATTCGTGGCTGGCCAGCTCGGTGCCGGGGATGCGGCGCCTGATCGAGCCGATGCTCGCCTCGATCACCGACGAAACGCCGTCCCCGCAGCTCGGGCTCGCGGTGAACTCGCAGCAGAAGGCGATCGACGCGCTGACCAGCGCGGTCCGCGAAGGCCCGTCCGAGGCCGCGGTGCTCGACGCCGAGCAGGTGCTCGAAGGCACCCGGATGACCGACATCACCCTGCGGCACCTGGTCTTCGCGGCGACGGTGCTGGTCTACGCCGAACGCCTCGGCAAGGCCGCCACCTGGGCGGATCACCTGATGGCGCAGGCCGCCGGCCGTCCGGCGCCGACCTGGCAGGCGTCGCTGGCGGAGCTGCGCGCGGAGGTCGCTCTGCGGCAGGGCGACCTGCCGCTCGCCGCCCGCGACGCCAAGATCGCGCTGACGAAGATGACCCCGGAGGCGTGGGGCATCGGGGTGGGCGCGCCGCTGGCGACCCTGCTGGCCGCGCTGACCGAGATGGGGCGGTTCGACGAAGCGGCCGAGCTGCTCAACCAGCCGGTGCCGGACGCGCTCGGCGAGACCCGGTTCGGCCTGCACTACCTGCACGCGCGCGGCCACTACTACCTCGCGACCGGCCGGCTGCCGACGGCGCTGAACGACTTCCTCGCCTGCGGGGAGCAGATGGCCCGGTGGGATCTGGACCAGCCGTCGCTCGTGCCGTGGCGCTCCAGCGCCGCGGAGGTCCACCTGAAGCTGGGTGACCGCGAGAAGGCCCGTCAGCTCGCCGAGGAGCAGGCGGCGAAGCTCGGCCCGGACTGCGGCGACCGCACCCGCGGCATCACGCTGCGGACGCTGGCGCTGGTGGCCGACCCCGCGCGGCGGCCGAAGCTGATGCAGGAAGCGGTGGACGTGCTCGAGAAGTCCGGCGCCAAGCTGGAATTGGCCCGCACGCTCGCCGAGCTGAGCCGGGCGGGCGGCGACACGCCCGCAGCGCGCACGGCCGCCCGGGACGCCCGGGTGCTGGCCAAGGAATGCGGCGCGGAGCTGCTGCGGAAGACGTTCCTCGACGGCGGGGACGACGACGTGGTGGTGTCCCTCCGCGGCCGGGTCGCCCCGGCCGACGTCAAGCTGCTGACCGACGCCGAGCAGCGGGTCGGCTGGCTCGCCGCGCGGGGCCACACCAACCGCGAGATCGCCAGCCAGCTCTACATCACGGTCAGCACGGTGGAACAGCACCTGACGCGCGTGTACCGCAAGCTGAGCGTCAGCCGGCGCCGCGACCTGGCGTCGGAGCCGCAGCTGCGGGTGCCGGAGCAGCAGGAGCGCCTGCCGGGCGTGCCCCGGCCGCCGGTGGCGGTCAACCACCGGGCGCCGGCCCCGCCGGTGCGCCGTCCACTGAGGCCGGTGCCGCCGGTCCGCTGACGGACGTCACCGGAGCCGGGATCCCGTTCGG
The DNA here is from genome assembly GCF_053601215.1 of Amycolatopsis sp. NPDC004772. Classification (NCBI taxonomy): domain Bacteria; kingdom Bacillati; phylum Actinomycetota; class Actinomycetes; order Pseudonocardiales; family Pseudonocardiaceae; genus Amycolatopsis; species Amycolatopsis sp. NPDC004772. Next base: position 110,396 of record NZ_JBSGBK010000019.1, on the reverse strand, counting down.
GGTCCCGGCTCTTCCGTTTCCGCGGACCCCTATAGGTGCGCCCCTAGGTTTCCCTCCGCGGCCACTGACTTGGCGCCCGATTCGTTGACAAAGAACCGGTGTCCCGCGAGCGTGGACATCGTTGCCGGGCACCGGATCCGGCGCGATTTTCGCGGCGGCGAGGTACCCCGGAGCTGCTCGCACGGCGGCCGGACGACGCCACGGCGGGAGCTGTACTCGTGACGTGGCAAGGAAGGCACATCCATGGCGAAGCGTGCGTTGATCACCGGAATCACCGGGCAGGACGGGTCCTACCTGGCCGAGCACCTGCTGGCCGAGGGCTATCAGGTGTGGGGCCTGGTGCGCGGCCAGGCCAATCCGCGCAAGTCGCGGATCAGCAGGCTGGTCTCCGATCTCCACTTCGTGGAGGGGGATCTGATGGACCAGGTCAGTCTCGTGTCCGCAGTGGACTTCGTGCAGCCCGACGAGGTGTACAACCTCGCGGCCATCTCGTTCGTGCCGATGTCGTGGCAGCAACCCGAACTCACCACCGAGGTGAACGGCATGGGCGTGCTGCGGGTGCTCGAAGCGGTCCGGATGGTGTGCGGGCTGGACAAGTCCCGCCCGACCGGCGGCGGGATCCGGTTCTACCAGGCGTCGTCGTCGGAGATGTACGGCAAGGTGGCCGAGACCCCGCAGAACGAGCAGACCATCTTCCACCCGCGCAGCCCCTACGGCGTCGCGAAGACCTACGGGCACTTCATCACCAAGAACTACCGCGAATCCTTCGGCATGTTCGGGGTGTCCGGGATCCTGTTCAACCACGAGTCCCCGCGCCGCGGCGCCGAGTTCGTCACCCGCAAGATCACCATGGCGGTGGCGGAGATCAAGCTGGGCCTGCGCGACAAGCTGTACCTGGGCAACCTGGACGCGGTCCGTGACTGGGGATTCGCCGGCGACTACGTCCGCGCGATGCACCTGATGCTGCAGCAGGAGACGGCGACCGACTACGTGGTGGGCACCGGGCAGATGCACTCGGTTCGCGACGCCGTCCAGATCGCCTTCGACGCGGTGGACCTGAACTGGCGCGACTACGTCGTCATCGACCCGGCCCTGGTCCGGCCCGCGGAGGTCGAAACCCTCTGCGCCAACCCGGAAAAGGCGCGCGCCGAGCTCGGCTGGAAGCAGTCGGTCGACTTCGAGGAGCTGATGCGGATGATGGTCGAGGCCGACCTGCGGAAGGCGTCGAACGAGCACAAGTACAGCGAGCTGATGCTCGCCGGGAGCTGGTGACGGCCGTGACGCCCATCCTGTTCGCGTCGATCGCGGACGCTGGCATGATCAACCCGCTGCTCGTCATCGCCGGCGAACTCGCCCGCCGTGGCGTGCCGGACCTGTACTTCGCGTCCACAGAGGACCGTCGCGCCGACGTCGAGGCGATCTCCGCGACCAACCCGGTCCGGTTCGTTTCGTTCGGGGAGCGGCTCGAACGCCCGCCGGGCGAATGGCACCCGGACCTCTACGCGGCGGCGACCCAGCCCGCGAAGCCGGGCAGCCTGACCGCGCGGCCGCAGAACGTCGTCGCCTACCTCAGCGGGGTCACCGACGCGAGCATCATGGTGACGATGTACGAGCGCGCGCTGGCCGTCGTCGACGAGGTGAAGCCGGCGCTGATGGTCATCGACTCCTCCAGCGTCTACCCGACCGACGCGGCGATCGCCCGGGAGGTGCCGTACGTCTACAGCGTGCCGATCTCGGTGAGCGAGATCTTCGCCGAGCGCCTGCCGTTGAGCTACCCGAGCCCGAACACCGGGCTGCCGCGCGCGCTTTCGGGACGGCAGAAGCTCGCGAACCTGTGGTTCCGGCTGCGGCTGCTGCACGGCATGCTGACGAAGGTCCCGGCGATGCAGTTCACCAAGGCCCGCAAGGAAGCCGGGATCGTGAACGCGACGGCGGGCCAGTCCGGCTACGCCGACCGCGCGCGGGCGATCCTCGGGTATTCGGTGTTCGGCATGGAGTACCCGTTCGACGCGGCGCCGTCGCACCTGCGGATGGTGGGGCCCGTGGTGCCCCCGCTGCCGGAGGCGGTGACGCCGGATCCGGCGTTATCGGCCTGGCTGGACGAGCACGAATCGGTGGTGTACCTGGCGTTCGGCACCCACATGCGGCTCACCGCGCCCCAGGTGTCGGCGATCGCGGAGGCGGCGCGGCGGATCGGGCCCGAGCACCACGTGCTGTGGAAGCTGCCGAAGGCCCAGCGCGCGTTGCTGCCGGCGGACCTGCCGCCGAACGTCCGGCTGGAGAACTGGGTGCCGTCCCAGTTCGACGTCCTGGCCCACCCGCACGTGCGCGTCTACTACCACCACGGCGGCGGCAACAGCGCGTACGAAGGGATCTACTTCGGGAAGCCGGGCCTGGTGCAGCCGTTCTGGATGGACTGCCACGACCACGCGGCGCGGGTCCTCGACAGCGGCTGCGGGCTGGTCCTCTCGTACGAAGAGACGATTTCGGCGGACGCGATCGTGGCCAAGCTGCGCCGGGTGCTGGAGGAGAAGGAGTTCACGGCCCGGGCCGAGGAGTGGGCGGACCGCTTCCGCGCGGCGGGCGGCCTCGGGGCCGCCGCCGACACCGTGCTGGCCGCTCTCGGGAAGGGATAGGCATGTCCGTCGAGTATCCGGTGTCCCAGCCGTACCTGAACGGCGACGAGCTGGCCAACGTCACCGACGCCGTCACGAGCGGCTGGATCTCTTCGCAGGGCCCGTACGTGGAGCGGTTCGAGTCGGATTTCGCCGCGTACAACGGGGTGTCGTTCGGGGTGGCGTGCTCGTCCGGGACGACGGCGCTGACGCTGGCGTTGCGGGCGCTGGGGATCGGCCCGGGGGACGAGGTGATCGTCCCGGAGTTCACGATGATCGCCTCGGCGTGGGCGGTGACGTACACGGGAGCGACCCCGGTGTTCGTCGACTGCGGCGACGATCTGAACATCGACGTGTCGCTGATCGAGGCGAAGATCACCCCGCGCACCCGCGCGATCATGCCGGTGCACATCTACGGGCGCCGGTGTGCCATGGACGCGATCATGGAACTGGCGTACGAGTACAACCTGCGTGTCGTGGAGGACTCGGCGGAGGCGCACGGGGTGCGTCCGGTCGGGGACATCGCGTGCTTTTCGTTGTTCGCCAACAAGATCATCGCTTCGGGTGAGGGCGGGATCTGCCTGACGTCGGACGCCCGGCTCGCGGCGCAGATGAAGCACCTGCGGGGGATGGCGTTCAACCGGGACCACACGTTCCTGCACAAGAAGCTCGGGTACAACTTCCGCATGACGAACCTGCAGGCCGCGGTGGCGACGGCCCAGGTGGCCCAGCTCGATTCGATCCTCGCTCTCCGGTCGGCGATCGAGGCGCGTTACGACGCTGGGCTGCGGGACATTCCGGGGGTGCGGTTGATGCCTCGGCGGGATGTGCTGTGGATGTACGACCTGTTGTGTTCGCGCCGGGACGAGCTGCGTGCTTTCCTTGCCGGGGAGGGGATCGAGACGCGGGTGTTCTTCAAACCGATGAGCCGGCAGCCGATGTACCTGGATCCGGTGTGGCCTTCGTTGCGGGCCAACCGGTTTGCGGAGGAGGGCTTGTACCTGCCGACGTACACGTCGCTGGGCGAGGATGATCAGGAGTACATCGTTTCGCGGGTGCGGAAGTTCTACAGCTGATCCGCCCGATCGAGTGATGAACTTCTGTTCGATGGTCGGTAATCTTGATCTATGTCCGACAGCGCTCGTTCGTCCGCCGAGGCGGTGGCTTTTGCCGACCGCCTGGGTGAGTTGCTCGCGGCCATCCGCTCTGCTGAAGCTGAAGTCGGCGCGCTGCTGGTGGAGATCGAGCAGCGTGGGGTGATGGAGGTGTTCGGGTACCGGTCTGTTGCGCGGTTGCTGGAGCACCTGGGTGACCTTCCGAGGTCGGCGGCGGAGCGTCTGGTGAAGCGGGCTCGTTTGGTGAATCCGGGTCGCGCTCTCGATGGCACCCCGATCCCTGCCCTGGCGCCGGCGACGGGTGTTGCTGCTTTGTCCGGGTCGCTGAGTGCCCCGATGATCGACACGATCACCGGGGTGCTGGCCGAGGTTCCGCCCGAGCATCGTGACCACGTCGAGGCTGATCTGTTGGCGTTCGCTGCCGAGGCCGGGCATAAGCAGGTGGCGGTCCTCGGTGCCCGGATCCTTGCTCACCTCAATCCCGATGGTGCCGAACCCGACGACACCGAACCCGCTGTCCCGGCCCGGGAGTTGTTCTTGCGTCGTCGAAGATCCGGGGTCTGGGAGTTGAACGGCAAGTTCGACGATGAGACCGGCACCCGCGCCAGCGCCCTGCTCGATGCGCTGGCCGAGCGTCGTACCGGCGACGACGGGCCCGACCACCGCGCGATGCCGCAGCGTTACGGTGATGCGTTCTCCGACGCCATCGACCTAGCCCTTAATTCCCCGGACTTGCCGATGCAGGCCGGGGAACGGGCCCACGTCATGGTCGCGGTCTCCCTCACCGACCTGAAGTCCGGCACCGGTCAGGCCACGCTCGGTGACACCGGGACCATGACCGCGGCCGAAGCCCGCGTCCACGCCTGCGACGCCATGATCATCCCCGCCGTGCTGGGTGCGAAGAGTGAACCGCTCAACCTCGGGCGTCTCCGCCGCCTCATCTCCGCCGGGCTGCGCCGGGCGTTGTTCCTGCGCGACCGCGGCTGTGCGTTCCCCGGCTGCCATCGCCCACCCCGGCACTGCCAGGGCCATCACATCCGGCATTGGGCCGACGGTGGCCCTACTGACCTGAACAACCTGGTGTTGATGTGCGCTCACCACCACCGGCTGCTGCACCGCTCCGGCTGGGAGGTCCGCATCGCCGCCGATGGCCTCCCGGAATTCCTTCCACCCACCTTCCTCGACCGGCGCCGAAAACCCCGGCGCAACAACCTCCACGAACCGCTGCCATTCGCAGCCTGAACACGGGAAAGGCCCCGCGGCCACACGGCCGCGGGCCCACACCCGCGCGCGCAGGCTGTCCTCAAAGGCCAGAGACCACGCGAGATGCCTCTCCAGTCATGCGCAATGCTTCTCCAGCCACGTGAGATGCCCCTCTGGTCACGTGTGATGCCTTCTCCGTCACGCCGACCAACCGCCTAGGCAGGCCGGCCGATTCTCCGTCACACGACTCGGCTGTTCAGGAACGCGAGCCGACCGTCCGATGTCCAGGCTTCCCAAAGCGACACTTCCGCAACCCGCCGACGCGAGCACCTACCCCTGCCGCACCTTGCTGCTCAAGTAGGTCAACACCGCCAGCACTCGGCGGTTGTCGTCCTCGTGCTGGGCCAGATCCAGCTTTGTGAAGATGCTCGCCGTGTGCTTGCCCACTGCGGCCTCGCTGATCGTCATCCGCTGGGCGATCGCCGCATTGGATCTGCCCTCGGCCATCAGTTCCAGGACCTGGCGCTCGCGGGGCGTCAGCGCGTCCAGGGGGTCGCGGCGCGATCTGCTCGCCAGGAGCTTGGTGATGACCTCCGGGTCCATGGCCGTCCCTCCGGCCGCCACCATGCGGAGGGCGTCCACGAACTGGTCCGCGTTCAGCACCCGGTCCTTCAACAGGTACCCGATCGCGCCCGCTCCGTCCGCCAGGAGCTCTCGGGCGTACGTCTGCTCCACGTGCTGGGACAGCACCAGCACCGGCAGCCCTGGGCGCCGGCGGCGGGCCTCCAATGCCGCGCGGATTCCTTCGTCGCTGAACTTGGGGGGCAGGCGGACGTCCACCACCGCGATGTCCGGTGCGTGGTCCTCGATCGCCTTCAGCAGCTCCGGGGCATTGCCCACCGCCGCCACCACTGCGAAGCCGTGTGCTTCCAGGAGCCTCGTCATGCCGTCTCGAAGCAGGTAGAGATCCTCCGCGAGGACAACGCGCACGAACCGCTCCTGGGATTCCGGGCCGGGCGGGGCCGGGCTGGGTGGCCCAACCGTACCGGAGCCCTTCAGTCCAGTGCGCGCTTGAGGAAGCCCCTGATGCCGAACGCGCCGAAGATCAGCGTTGCCACCACCATGACCAGCAGGGAGATCCACAGCGGGATGGACTGGACCTGGTCCGGCATCACCAGCCGCCTCAAGGCCTCCGAGACGTACGTCAGCGGGTTGGCCGCGCAAATCACCTGGAACCAGCGCAAACCGGACAGGCTCAGCCAGGGGAACTGCCCGGATCCGGTGAAGATCAGGGGCACCAGCAGGATCGTGAACACCAGGTTGATGTGGCGGGGCGGCACGATCGTCCCCAGCACCATCCCCACCGCCGCGCCGGCCAGGGAACCCAGGGCGACGACTCCCGCCACCCCCGGCAGGGCCGCCGGGCTCCAGTGGACGCCGTCGAGGATGAGCAGGCCGATCGGGATCATCACCAGGCCGGCGATGATGCCGCGGATCGCGCCGAACAGCATCTTCTCCACCGCGACCAGGCGGATCGACAGCGGCGCCAGCAGCCGGTCCTCGATCTCCCTGGTCACCGAAAAGTCCAGCACCAGGGGCAACGCCGTGTTCTGCAACGCCCCGGTGAACGCGTTCATCGCCACCATGCCCGGCAGCAGGACCTGGGCGTACCCGGCGCCCGCGTAGCCGATCTGCGACAGCACCTTGCCGAAGATGAACAACAGGAACAGCGGCTGGATCAGCATCTGGGCCAGGAACGGGAGCAGCTCGCGCCCGGTGACGAAGAAGTCGCGGCCGAGCACGGCGAAGAACGCGCGGGCCTGGCCAGGCTGTGGTTGCGGCATTGGCGGGGCGACAGTGGCGGCGGTCATCGGAGGTCCCGTCCGGTGATGGAGATGAACACGTCTTCGAGGGTGGGCTTGCCGAACGAGATGCCGGTGACCTCGCACCGCTCGCGGCCCAGCACCGCCAGCACGCCCGGCAGGAGCGACGCCGGCTCGGCTTCGGTGTACAGGCGGAACTGGACGGCGTTCTCGTCCGCGGCCGCCCGGCCGGCGGCGGCGAGCCGCTCGACCCGCTCCACCGACGGCACCTGCTCCAGCTCCTTGCCGACGGCGTCGGCGTCGGCGGGCGACTCCGCCAGCCTCACGCCCACGGTCAGCGTCGTGTTGCCGGGCAGCGACCGGGTCAGCGCGTCCGTCGTGTCCAGCGCCAGCAGCTTGCCGCGGTCGACGATGCCGACGCGGTCGCACAGCTTGGCCGCTTCCTCCATGTCGTGCGTGGTGACCACCACCGTGACGCCCTCGGCCGTCAGTTCGGCGACGCGCTCGTGCACGAACAGGCGCGACTGCGGGTCGAGCCCGGTCGCCGGCTCGTCGAGGAACATCACCTTCGGCTGGTGCATCAGCGCGCGGGCGATCATCACACGCTGGGCCTGGCCGCCGGACATCTCGTCGACCCGGGCTTTCGCCCGTGGGCCGAGCCCCATCCACTCGATGAGCTCCTCGGCCCGGCGATGCCGCTGCGCCCGGCCCATGCCGTGGTAGGCGGCGTGGAACAGCAGGTTCTGCCGCACGGTCAGCGACTGGTCGAGGTTGTTGCGCTGCGGCACGACGGCCAGCGCCTGGCGGGCCGCCGTCGCGTGCTTGACGACGTCGATGCCCGCCACCTCGGCGTGGCCGGACGTCGGCAGCGCGCGGGTGGTCAGCATGCTGACCGTCGTCGTCTTGCCCGCGCCGTTGGGACCCAGCAGGCCGAACACCTCGCCGGTGGCGATGGTGAACCCGAGGCCGTCGACCGCCGGCCGTTCTGCTTTCGGGTACCTCTTGACGAGGTCCCGTACCACCACCGCGTCCGGCACGCCGGGCCTCCAGGGATCAGTGCGGACAAAAAGGGCAGGAAAAAGGGCAGGAAGAGGTGAGGAAGGGCCGTGGTGCTGGGGGACAACCTCGGCCCTTCCCCACAGGCGGCTGGTTCTGCCGAACCAGCGGGTCAGGAAGTGTGCTTGAGGTGCCGCTCGAGCTCGTCGGCCGCGCGGGCCGCGCCACCGGCGGCGCGCACCTTCGCGCCCATCGCGGCGACGGCGGACCGCACGCGCTCGTCGGCCGCCGTCGTCTTGACGGCGTCGCGCAGCAGCTCCGGCGTCGGTTCCCGGCCGGCCAGGTTCGTGCCCAGGCCGAGTTCCGCGACCCGGTTGGCGACGGCGGCCTGCTCGACGCTCTGCGGCAGGGCCACCATCGGCGTGTCGAAGTACAGCGCCTCCATCGTCCCGCCCATGCCCGAGTGGGTGATGAAGGCCGAAGCGTGGTTCAGCACCGCCAGCTGCGGCACCTGCGCGTGGGCCTCGATGTTCGGCGGGAGCTCGCCGAGCGAAGCCGGGTCCAGCGCGCCGATCGACAGCACGACGTGCCAGTCCTCACCGGTGAACGCCGCCACGACGGCCCGGAAGAAGTCCGGCCGGTCGTTGAACGCCGTGCCGAGCGAAACCAGCAGCACCGGCTTGCCGTCCGACGGCGGCTGCCACCCGCCCTGGAACGTCCGGTCGCCCAGGCACGGGCCGATGAACGCGAAGTGGTCGTCGAAAGTCTCGCCCTCGTACTGGAACTCCTTGGCCACGAAGGCGAGCGCGAACTCCTCGCGGCCGATGGCGAAGTCCGCGGGCGAGATCGCCGGGACGCCGTGGGCCTGCGTCAGCTCGGCGATCTTCTCCCGGAACGCGACGCGGGCGGGGTGTTCCTCGCTGAACCCGTTCTCCTCGCCGAGGAACTTCGCCAGCGACCAGTGGTCGTTGTAGGCGAAGGACGGGAACAGCTCCACCGCGGGCACGCCCCACTTCGCGGCGAGCACCCGTCCGGTCGCGTAGACGGTCCGGTCGTAGAGGATCAGGTCCGGGACGTCTTCGGCGAAGGCCGCCTCGAACACCGGGATGGTCGCCGTGCTTTCCATGACCAGCACCAGCGGCAGCCACGCGGCGAAGTCGGCGGGCGGGTCCTCGGTGCGCGGCTTCGGCGTCAGGGACGACTCGTACCGCAGCACCCGCGCGCCGGTCGGCGCCACCAGCTCGGCGAACTGGTCCGTCGTGGCGAAGGTGACGCGGTGCCCGCGGCGGACCAGCTCGGCGGCCACGTCCAGCGTCGGCATGACGTGCCCGTACGCGGGGATGGTCAGCAGCGCGATGTGTGCCATGGGAAAGCTCCTCGGATTGCGGTGGACGGCCGGAGGCCCTCAGGCACGCAGGTCGTGCTTGCGGGTGTAGTAGGCCATGAAGCCGATGAGCCCGCCGAGGACCACGATCCACTGCACGGTCGTCACCAGGTTGATGTCGTCGAGCGGCAGCGTGTAGGCGAGCACCACGCGCACGACCGCGTCCACGATCATGCCGATGCCGAAGACGACGGTGAGCAGGCGCAGCCCGTGGCGCATCCGCGGCTCGGTGTCCCAGCGGCGTTCCCACACCTCGGCGCCGGCGCCGCCGCGCTTGGTGCGCGCGATGCTGACTCCGGCGTGCAGGAAGAACGGCTTCTCGAAGAACAGCGTGATCAGCATCCAGATGCCGAACATGGCGGTGAGCCAGCCGTCCTTGGCGAAGAAGAACCGCGCGTCGCCCGAAATCAGCGAAACCGCGGTGCCGATGACCATCATCGTCACCATGAAGAGGCCGAGCCCGTCGATCTTGCGGTAGCGGGCGAAGACGTACACGGTGCGGACCACCGGGACGATGCCACCGATGATCGCGGCGGTCAACAGCGGGACGCCGTTCTGGCGCAGGATGTAGTAGACGGCGAGCGGGACGATCAGGTCGAAGGCCGCGGAAGCGAACAGCGCCAGCCGCGGATTGCGCGGTTCCCCGTGCGACGGCGCGTCGGCCTGCGTGCGTTGGATGCCGGCTTCGTTCATTGCTGCTCCTGGTGGTTCGCGAGTTCGTTCTCTTGCGGAACGCCATTCGCTTGCGTCGTGGCGCTGCTCCGGGGACAACGGTAGTGTCGCGATCCCGGTCGGCGTGAGCCTGTTAGACCGAACATAGGGGTATGGCTTCCTCTACCCCTATGAGTGGGCTTGGCCGATTGTGCGGCCCTCCGGGGCGCGTCCAGACTGGACCGACCTCGAGTGCGAGAGGGCCGGTCCGGCCCCCTGGAGACGATGGGGGACGCGATGAGCCGACCGGGAACACTGTCCCGTGGCGAGTATGATCTGCCGATGTCGACGATTCCGCGGCGCAGCGCCTCGGCCGTCCGGCGGGGTGTCGCCGGAATGGCGCGGCTGGTCGTTTTCGTGCTGTTCGCCGCGGTGCAGGTGTGCGTTCTCACGTTGCCCGCACTGTTCTGGCTGCCGGAATACGTCGCCGCCGCGGGACTCACCGTGCTGGTGGCCATTCCCGCCTGCCGCCTGCTGCCGGTGCTTTCCCGCAAATGCGCGCCGGCCCTCTACGGCCGGGCCGTCGAATCGCCGTACCTGCCGTTGCCGGCGCTGGAACGCACCGAGAACGGCTGGTACTGGAACGGCTACGACTTCCACAAGTTCCGCTGGGTTTCGCTGGCCCAGCGGCGCGGCCGCTGGTTCTTCACCGACCCGGCGACCTGGCGCGACCTGGCCTGGCTGGTGGTCAACCCGTTGACCGGCGGCCTCCTGGCGGCCGTGCCCGTCGCGCTCGCCGGTTTCGGCGCGTTCCTGCTGGTCGCGCCGCTCACCGCGCCGCACCTCCCGGCCGGGGCGTGGTACTTCCCGCTGCCCGTCGACACACCGGCAGGCGTCGCCGCGACGGTCGTCGCCGGGCTGGCGCTGCTCGTGCTGGGGCTGGTGGCCGCGCCCGGCGCGGTCGCCCTGCACGAAGCCTGGACGAGGTGGCTGCTGGCGCCGGACGAGCGGGCGCTGCTGTCGCGGCGGGTGGAGCGGTTGTTCGCCACCCGGGCCGCGGCGATCGACGCCCAGGCCGCCGAGCTGCGGCGGATCGAGCGCGACCTGCACGACGGCGCCCAGGCGCGGCTGATCGCGATCGGCATCTCGCTCGGCACCGCGGAGATGCTGCTCGACACCGACCTCGACGAGGTCCGGCGGCAGCTGGCCGGCGCGCGGGAGCTGTCCGCGGCGGCGCTGCAGGAGCTGCGCGGGCTGGTGCACGGCATCCAGCCGCCGATGCTCGCCGACCGCGGCCTCGGCGCCGCGCTCGAGGACCTGGCGATGGACGCGCCGGTGCCCACCGACGTCGAGGTCGGGCTGGTCGGCCGCCCGGACGCGGCCCTGGAGTCGGCCGTCTACTTCTCGGTGGCCGAACTGCTGGCCAACGCGGCCAAGCACGCGGCCGCCAAGCGCGTACGGGTGAGCGTCACCCACCGGCCGGGCACGCTGCGGGTCGTCGTCGCCGACGACGGCAAGGGCGGCGCCGACTCGAGCCGCGGCACCGGCCTCGCCGGCGTCCAGCGCCGGATCGCGGCCTTCGACGGCGCCCTGGAATGTTCCAGCCCGCCGGGCGGCCCCACCGAAATCACCATCATGATTCCGTACATGCTTCCGTCGGACGGCAATACCGAATAATTTCAGGGGGATCATAATGCGTCGAGCGATTGTGATGTGCCTGTTCGCCGTGGTCACTTCCCTTTCGGTGGCCGGGTGCGATCATCTGATCGATCTGGGGTGTGCGGAACGGTCCTGCCACTTCAACCTCGTCAGCGGGGGAAAGGTGGACCTCGGCGGGCAGGAACTGGCGGTCGAGAAGGTGGACAACAATTCCGTGACCTTCCTGTCCAACGGCATCAGCGTTTCGCTCTTCCAGGGTGTCGATCTCGACTTCCTGGGCTACCACCTGCACCTCGGGGAGATCCGCGGCGGCGAAGCCAGCCTGGACGTCACGCGGAATTAGCGCGGAAACTTCAGGGGTTACGGTCCGTGCAGTAGTCACCTAGGTTGGTCGACGATTGGACCAACTAGCGGCGGGGGCGACCCGTTCGCGGGTTTCTGGGGTGACTATGCGTAATGATCTTCTCCGGGCGCGCCCTCGCGCGGTCGCGGTCGTCCTCGCCGGCGTGCTGCTGACGTCCGGTCTGACGGCCTCCGCCGCGACAGCCGACCCGGCCGCGAAGTTCTCGCCCAGGGTGAAAAGCCTCGTCGGTGAGCTGACCCTCGACGAGAAGCTTTCCCTGGTGCACGGCGGCGACGACCCGAACAGTGTCGGCGAAGCCGGGTACGTGCCCGGCGTGCCCCGTCTCGGGATCCCGTCGCTGCGGCTGGCGGACGGCTCGGCCGGCGTCCGGGTGGACAAGCCGTCGGTCGTGATGCCCGCGCCGGTGGCGCTCGCGTCCACTTTCGACGAGTCGCTCGCCACCCGCTACGGCGCCGGCGTCGGCCGCGAAGCCCGCGCGCTGGGCACCGACGTCCTGCTGTCGCCGATGGTCAACACCATCCGGATTCCCTACGGCGGCCGCAACTTCGAAACGTTCAGCGAAGACCCGCTGCTGACGTCCCGGATGGCCGGCGCCGAAGTCCGCGGCATCGCCGGCCAGGGCACCATCCCGGTCGTCAAGCACCTCGCCGGGAACAACCAGGAGAACGACCGGCAAACGATCGACGTCGTGATGGACGACCAGACGCTGCACGAGGTGGAGCTGCCCGGCTTCGAAGCGGCGATCAAGGCCGGCGCCGGTGCGGTGATGTGCTCGTACAACAACCTCAACGGGCCGTCCGCCTGCGCGAACTCCGACCTGCTGACCGGGATCCTGCGCGAGCAGCTGGCGTTCCAGGGCTGGGTGATGTCGGACTGGCGGATGTCGCTGGCGCCCGGCAGCCTGCCGCTCGGCCTCGACCAGGAGATGCCGGGCGGGACGTACTTCGGTGACCTGCTCAAGGCCGCGCTCACCGCGGGCACCATCCCGCAGTCCGCTTTGGACACCGCCGTCGGGCGCATCCTCAGCCAGCTCGACCGCTTCCACCTGCTGAACGGCCCGGCCCGGCCGGCGCGCGACCTCGCCGGGCTGACGGCCACCGCGCAGGACGTCGCCCAGGCGGGTGCGGTCCTGCTGCGCAACGAAAAGTCGGCGCTGCCGCTGACCACCGCGCGGTCCGGCAAGATCGCGGTGATCGGCTACAACGCGAAGACGCCGAAGCTCAACGGCGGCGGCAGCTCCCACGTGCTCCCGTCCGCGACGCCGGCCGCCCCGCTGGACCTGATCAAGCAGCGCGCGGGCAGCACCACGACCTACACCCCGGGCTACGACCCGGCGGGCGAAGCCGTGCCGGCCGGCGCGCTGGCCCCGGCGTTCACCCAGGGCGGCGGCCTGCCCGCCGGCGCGGAGGGCGTGTTCTACAACGGCACGATCACCGCGCCGAGCGAAGGCGACTACAGCATCCAGCTGCAGTCGACCGGGGGCGGCGGATTTCTCCAGGTGGACGGGACGGCGAGCGGCCTGTTCGGCGACTCGATCGCGGGCGGCTACACCGGGATCACCGTGCACCTGACCGCGGGGCCGCATTCGCTGCTGCTGTACGGGTTCGCGGACTTCGTCAACCCGCTGAAGGTCAATCTGCACTGGATCACCCCGGCCGCGGCCCAGGCGAAGATCGACCAGGCGGTGACGGCGGCCAAGGCGGCCACCACCCCGGTCGTGTTCGCCTACGACGACAGCTCCGAAGGCCTCGACCGGCCGGACCTTGCGCTGCCCGGCTACCAGGACGAGCTGATCGACGCCGTCGCGGCGGCCAACCCGCGCACGGTCGTGGTGCTGAACACCGGCTCCGCCGTGAAGATGCCGTGGCTGGCGAAGACGGCGGCGGTGCTGGAGATGTGGTACCCGGGCCAGAAGGGCGCCGAGGCGACGACGGCGTTGCTGTACGGCGACGCCAGCCCGCAGGGCAAGCTGACCCAGACCTTCCCGGTGGATGAGGCCCACACGCTCGTCAGCGGCAGCGCCGGGCTCTACCCGGGCCAGGACGGCCAGGTGAAGTACACCGAGGGCGTCGACATCGGCTACCGCTGGTACGCGGACAAGAAGATGACCCCGCTGTTCCCGTTCGGCTTCGGTCTTTCGTACACGACGTTCGCCTACAGCGGCCTGTCGGCGGCGAACGCCTCCGACGGCGGTCTCGACGTGAAGGTGACCGTCCGCAACACGGGCACCCGCACGGGCACGGAGGTGGCCCAGGTGTTCGTCGGCCCGAGCCCGCAGGTGACGGCGCCCCAGCCGCCGACGGCCCTGGGCGGCTACGCGAAGGTGACACTGACGGCGGGGGCGTCCCGGACGGTGACGATCCACGTCGACCCCCGCCAGCTGTCCTACTGGGACGTGACGGCGAAGGCGTGGAAGCGCGGCGCGGGCACCCGGGCGGTGCAGGTGGGTTCGTCCTCGACGTCCCTGCCGCTGAGCACCCGCGTCGCGGTGCGCTGAGAGCACGGACGAACGGCCGGCGCCCGGGTGGGGCGCCGGCCGTTTCGCCGTGCTCGTCAGCCGTTCGTCACCGGTAGGTGGCGGAGACCTCGGATGATCGCCGAGCGGCGGCGGTCGGCCGGGCCCGTCTGGTGGAGGTCGGGCAGCCGGGTGGCCAGGACGCGGAACGCGACGTCCGCCTCCAGGCGGGCCAGGGGCGCGCCCAGGCAGTAGTGCGAGCCGCCCGAGAAGGAGAGGTTGTCCGGGGTGGTCGGGCGGGTGAGGTCGAAGTGGTCCGGCAGGGACCACACCCGCGGGTCGCGGTTGCAGCCCGCCGTCAGCACCACCACCGCGGTGTCCGCGGGGATGACCGTGCCGTCGACCTCGACGTCCACTGTGGACACCCGGCTGGACTGCTGGACCGGCGCCTCGAACCGCAGTGACTCCTGCACCGCCTGCGGCGCCAGGTCCGGGTCCGCGACCAGCTTGTCCCACTGCTCACGCTGCTCCAGCATGGTCTTCACGCCGACGCCGATGAGGTTCACCGTCGACTCCGCGCCGGCCAGCGTGAGCAGCTGGCACAGCGACACGAGCTCGTGCGTCGACAGCCGGTCCTCGGCGCGGGCGGTGAGCAGCTTGCTGATCGCGTCGTCGCCCGGGTGGGCCAGGCGCAGCTCCATCAGCTCGGTGAACAGCGCGTCGAGCTCGTCCAGGGACCGCTGGACGTCCGCGATGTGCTCGACGGACGTGATCTCGTCGAAGATCGTGCCGAACTTCGGCCCGTGCTCGAGGTACCGGCTCAAGAACGGCTCGGGGATGTCGAAGATGGCCGCCACGACGGTGACCGGGATGAGGTCGGCGAACGACGTCATCAGGTCGAACTCCCGGCTCGGGCCGGCACGGTCGAGCAGCTCGTGGCAGATCGCGGTCAGCCGGTCGCGGAACCCGGCGATCGCCTTGGGGCTCAGGAACGGCGTGGCCAGCTTCCGCAGCCGCGCGTGGTCGGCGCCGTCGGCCCCGAGCATCGAGTTGTCGAACGTCGTGATCACCGGGCTGATCGGCGTCCCGTCGGACTTGAGGACGCCGAACCGGCGGTCCCGCAGCACCTTCGTGGCCGTCGCGTGGTCGACCGTCGTCCACGCGCCGAGCTCGCTGCGGTGCAACGGCCCCTTCGCGCGAATCCGTTCGTACAGCGGATAGGGATCCTCCGGGCCGCGCAGCAGCAGCGCCAGGGGGTCGCCGAGCTCGCCGAGGGTCCACAGCACCCGCATCTGGGTGGTCATGTCCTGGACCGTCATGACGGCTGCCCGGCGGTGATCAGCCCGGCCACGCCACGCACGGTCGGCGCCTCGAACACCTGCGAGATCCGCAGCTTGACGCCGAGATCGCGGTTGATCCGCGAGCACAGCTGGGCGGCGGAGAGCGAGTTGCCGCCCTGCCGGAAGAACGAGACGTCGGTGGCGATGGACGGCACGCCGATGATCTCGCGCAGGATTCGCGCCACGGCAGCCTCGGTTTCCGACAGCGGCGAGTCCACCTCCGGCGCGGCCGCCATCCGCAGGCGCGCGGCCAGTTCGGCCAGCGCGCGGCGGTCGACCTTCCGGTCCTCCAGCACGGGCAACCGTTCCAGCCGCTGCACCAGCGCGGGCACGAGGTAGCCGGGCAGCCGATCGGCCAGCCGGGTCCGCAGTTCGTCCTCGCCCGGCGTGCCGGTGTAGAACAGGCAGAGGTCTTCGTACGCGCCGTCCGCGCCGGTCAGCGGCACCACCGCGCACGCGCCGACGCCCGGCACGCGCCCGGCGTTCTGCTCGACGTCGTCGAGTTCGATGCGGTGGCCGCGGATTTTGACCTGGCGGTCCGCGCGGCCTTCGAAATGGAGCAGGCCGTCGGCGGTCCAGCGTCCGAGGTCGCCGGTGCGGTAGACGCGCCCCGGTCCGGGAATCGTGACGAACTTCCGCGCGGTCAGCTCGTCGTCCTTGAAGTACCCCAGCGCCAGGCCGCGGCCGCCCAACGCGATTTCGCCGCTCTCGCCGACGTCGCACACGCGGTCGCCGTCGAGGATGTACGCCTGCGTGTTGGGGAAGGGGACGCCGAGCGGCACCTCGGGGCCGTCCTCGGGCCGCACGCGGTGGCAGGTGGCCGCGACGCTGGACTCGACCGGGCCGTACATGTTGTACAGCGGGATGTCCGGGTACGCCTCGAGGAACCGGGCGGCGTGCCGTGCCGAGAGCTTCTCGCCGCCGGTGCCCACGGCGCGGAGGCCGGCGAAGGCGTCGAGGTCGTTGTCGACCATGCTGTGGAACACCGCGGTGGGCGGGAAGATCGTGGTGACGCCGTGGATCGCGATCAGGTCGCGCAGCTTCGTCGCCAGCTCGAGGGTGTCTTCGAGCAGCACCAGGGTGCCGCCGTTGAACAGCACGCCCCAGGAGTCGAGCCCGAAGGCGTCCCACGTCGCGGCCAGGGCCTGCGGCATCACCGCGCCGGAATCCAGCGGGGTGAACAGCCAGTCGTCGAACAGCCGGACGTTGCCGCGGTGCGCGGTGACCACGCCCTTCGGCGTCCCGGTGGTCCCGGAGGTGAAGAAGACCGCGCAGGGGTCGTCGGCGCCGACGTCGACCGCGGCCGGCCGGGCGCCGAGGATCGGCTGCGCCGGCGGTGACCACACCGACGGCCACGAGGTCCCGCGCTCGGCGGCGACCACCGGCCCGCCGAGGTGCTCGATCAGCTCGGACAGCCGGCTCGACGGCCACCGCAGGTCGAGTGCGGCGTAGGCGGCACCGCACTTGAGCACCGCCAGCAGCGTCGCGAACAGCTCGGGGGAGCGGGGCAGCAGCACCGGCACGATCGAGCCGCGCTCGACGCCGCGGGCGTGCAGTTCGGCCGCGTAAGCGTCGGCGAGTTCCGCCAGCTCCCGGTAGGTGACGTCCCGGCCGAGGTGGTGCAGCGCGGTGCGGCCGGGCCACCGCGAGGCACACCACTCGAACAGGCCGTGCATGGTTTCGGCCCGCCCGAACGGGGTCGGGGCCGGGTTGACGGACGGGGTCATCGGGTGCTCCCGGTGATCAGCTCGGCCAGCGCGGCCGGCGTCGGGTGGGCGAAGGCGGCGGACAGCTTCAGCCGGACCCCGGTCTGCTTCTGGATCCGCTGGACGAGCTGGGCGGCCAGCAGCGAATGCCCGCCGCCGGCGAAGAAGTTCGAGTCCTCGGTGACGTCGTCGCGCTTGAGCAGGTGCCGGAACATCGCCATGACGGCCTCGGTCGTGGCGTCCGGCACGGACTTCGCCGGGGCCTCCGCCGGTGGCCCGGCCGCGGCGGCCAGCTCGGCGACCGCCGCCCGGTCCACCTCGAGCGCGGCCGTCTCGGGCAGCGCGTCGACCCGCAGGTACCAGGCCGGCCGTGCCGCGGGTGGCAGCACCGCCTCGGCGTGCCGGGCCAGGTCGGCGGCGAACTGCGGTTTGTCGGGCGCCTGCACGACGGCGACCAGGTCTTCCGCGCCGGGCCGCAGGGTGACCGCGGCCGCGACGACGTCGGTGTGCGCGGTCAGCGCGTCCTCGACCGTGGCCAGGTCGACGCGGGTGCCACCGAACGTCACCTGCCGGTCCAGGGGGCCGTGGACGTGCAGGGACCCGTCGGTGCGCCAGTGCGCGAGGACGCCGGTGGCGGTGCCCAGCTTCAGTTCGCCCCGCACGCCCAGGGGCAGCCGCCGCCCGTCCGGGGCGACGACGTCGGCATCGAGGCCCGCGACCGGCTCGCCGTCGGCGAGCACCCAGCGGCCGCCGAAGGAAAACACCGTGTGGACGTCGGCCTCGAGGGCGCGCAGGGTGCGGACGAGCGGGCCGGGCGCGGGTTCGGCGCCGATCAGCGCGGTGCGGCCGCCGACCGCGGAACCGAGCTGCTCGACGACCCGGGACCAGACGGCCGGGGTGGCGTGCACGACGCCGACGTCGTGCCGGGTGAGCAGGCCGGCCAGCAGGTGGCCGTCCGTGCGGGCCGCGTCCGGCGCCACGACCAGCGGCACGCCGTTGGCCAGGGCCAGGAGCGGTTCCTCGAAGGCGGCCGAAAGCCACAGCACCGGCCGGGAACCCACCGAGACCGCGCGGACGGAGTCGGCGAGTTCCCGGTGGGTCACGCCGGGGAGCGCCACGCTGTCCGGGGACACGGCCGCAGCGTCGGGGTCGACGGCCACCGTGACGGCGTAGGAGATTTCTTCGGCGCCCAGCACCGATTTCGCCGCGGAGACATCCGTGGTGACGGTGGCGCCGGCCAGCCAGCTGCCGAGGATCGCGGCCGCGAGGTCCGGGCCGCGCGGGGCGGTCACGGCGACGACGTCACCCGGCCCCGTCCCGGCGTCGGCCAGCAAGGTCGTGACCGCCGAAGCGGCGCGCCAGAGATCCCGGTAGGACGTCGTGCCTTCGCCGGTCACGATCGCGGGCGCGCCGGGGTTTTCCGAGACGTGGCGGGCGATCGCGGTGAGGACGGTCTCCGCCCCGGCAGGCTCGCCGGGGGTGTCGAGGACCGCGTGGTCGGTGGCACCCCAGCCGTCCAGTTCGCGCAGCGGCCGGTCCGGCGCGCTCGCCGCCGCGACGAGCAGGGCGTCGTAGCGCTCCAGCAGGAGCTCGACCTCGCCGCGGTCGAGCACCTCGGCGCCGTAGACCGCCTTGACGCGGCTCTCCTCCGCCGAAGGCAGGATGACGAACTCGAGGTCGAACTTGCTGTGCCCAGGATCGATTTCGACGACCTCGGCGGGGGCGCCGCCGAGGCTCGTGGCCGCTCGTCCGCCGAAGGGCAGGTAGTTGAACACGTGCCGGAACATGGTGGTGCGCCAGGACGAACCGGCGCGCTCGACCTCCGGCAGCAGGACGTCCATCGGCACGTCCGCGTGCGCGATGGCCTCGAAGAACAGGTCCCGCACCCGGCGGCTGAACAGCCGGAACGTCTCGGCCGGATCGATCCGCACGCGCAGCGGGACGATGTTGACGTGGTAGCCGATCGCGCGCTGGGCCTGCTGGCTGCGGACGTTCACCGGGAAGCCGACGGCGAGGTCGGGCCCGGCGCCGTGAGCGTGCAGCAGCAGGTAGTAGGCGGCCAGCAGGACGACGACGTCGGGCGCCTTGAGGTCCTTCTGCAGCGCGGTGACGACGTCCTTGGCCGCGGCGGAGAACGGGCGGACGAGCTGCTCGCCGCGCAGGGTCGGCTGGGCGCTTTCCTGGCCGCCGCACCACAGCCCGGGCCCGCCCGCGTCGAAGTCGCGTAGGTGCTCGCGCCAGAAGGCGAGGCTTTCCGGCTTCGGCTCGGATTCGGGCCAGAGCGGGACGGGCGGGCCGGCGTCCGGGAGGTCCCCGGCGAGCACCGCGTCGTAGGCGGCGGCGAGCTCCTCCAGGAAGATGGACATCGACGTGCCGTCGAAGATGAGGTGGTGCACGGCCACGCCGACCGAGTCGTGCTCGGCGCCGTGGTACAGGCCGACGCGCAGCAAGGGCGATCCGTCCAAAGTGAACGGCCGGGTGATCAGTTCCCGCAGCCCGGCCTCGACGTCCGTGCCCTCCGCACCTTCGAGGCGGAGCGGGAAGGACGCGAGCACCGACTTGGTGAGCCGCGTGTCGCCGGCGTGGAACACCGTCCGCAGCGCGTCGTACCGGCGCACCAGCTGCGCGACGGCCTCCTGGAGGACGGCCCGGTCCAGCCGGCCCGCCACCCGCAGCGCCACGCCCGGCACATTGTTGACGCCTTCGCCGGGCACCAGCCGTTCGAGCAGCCAGAGCCCTTCTTCCTTGCGGGTGGCCGGAATCTCAGCGGTCGGCATGTCCGGTCCCTACGGGGAGGTCTTCGACGGTGACGAAGGCGTGCGGAACGGCCTCGGCGGGCAGCCGCGCGGCCAGGTACGCGCGCAGTTCGGCGACGAACGTGCTCGTCTTCGCCGCGCGCGAGGGGGCGTTCGCGTAGGCGGTGAACGGCAGCCCGGGCATGGCGGCCGAAGCGGGCACGGTCACCGGCTCGCCGTCGCGGGTGTAGACGACGTCGACCAGGCCGGAGCCGCCGGCCGACCAGGTCACCGCGGCCTGGTAGCCCCGCCGCCGCCCGATCTCGTGGAGGTCTTCCGGGTCCGGCGCGGTCACCGCGACCGGCGTGCTGCCGGTGTCGAGCTTCGCCAGCGCGGCCAGCTCCCGCGCGACCCGGCCGTTCGGCACGCCGGTGATCCGCGCGGACGGCGGCCGGACGTCGCTCAGCAGGGTCTCCAGCGCGGCCGGGTCCCAGGCCTGCGTGTGCGCGGGTTCGACGGTCTCCGCGGGTTCCTTGCGCAGCACGGCGTCGTAGCGGTGCCGGCTCAGCTCGTTGTGGTGGCGGGCCCGCTTCAGCCGGACGTCGGCCGCGGCGATCCCGGGCAGCGTGGCGGCCAGCGCCGGGAAGAAGTCCGGGTCGACCAGCAGTTCCTTCTCTTCGAGAACGCTGTTCTCGACCAGCTCCCGGGCGGTGTCCGGGGCCGCGGCCACCTCCTCGGCCAGCACCGCGGCGCGGAAGGCGCGCAGCAGCCGCAGGTTCCGCACGTCGCCGACGAACACCGCGCCGCCGGGCGCGATCAGCGCGGCGGCCTGGCGCAGGACGTCGGCGAGGTAGCCGATGCCGGGGAAGTACTGGACGACGGAGTTGATCACCACCGTGTCGAAGTGGTTCGCGGGGAGCCCGGAGAAGTCGTCGGCCTCACGGCTGTGCAGCGTCACGTGGGCCAGCGCGGGGTCGGCGGCGACCTGGCCGGTGAGCGTCTCGATCACGGTCGGGGAGAAGTCCGTGGCCACGTACTCTTCGCACGACGGTGCGAGCTTGGCCATCAGCAGGCCGGTGCCGACGCCGATCTCCAGCACCCGGCGGGGCCGCAGCGACCTGATCCGCTCGACGGTCGCGTCCCGCCACTCCCGCATCTGCGCGAGCTCGATCGGCAGCCCGGTGTAGGTGCTGTGCCAGCCCACGAAGTTCTCCCCGAGCCCACCGGACTCGGGGAGTTCGCCGTACACCCACTCGTAGATGAGCTGCCACTCCTCGACGCGCGCGCGGTCGTCGCCGGCTTCGGCGACCGGGTCCCGCGGCACGACGTGGGCGACGAGCCGCCCGGTCCCGGGTTCGCGGGTGACCCGGGCCCGCGCGACACCGGGGTGCCCGGCGAGCGCGGCTTCGGCTTGGCTTTCCGTGCCGGTGCCCAGACCGGTCGGTGACGTCGGCATCAGCTCTCCTGCTTGGTCTCTCCGAAAGGGGCGGTCAGGGGAGCAGGCCGCGGACGGCCTGCGCGACCTCCGGCTGGCTGAGCAGCCCGGAGTGGTCGATGTCGAACCGGAGCTCGCGGGCGCCGATCTCCAGCGCGCCGGGCAGTTCGGCGGAGCGGATCACGGCGACGCCGTCGAGGTCGCCGGGGACGGTGACCTGGGAGGCGGCCACCAGGTAGGTCAGGTAGCTGCTGAACCAGGAGACGAGCTCGTCGGCGCGGTCGGCGTCCAGCTCGACCCGTTCGAACGCGGTGGTGCCGACCTCGCGGTAGAGCCGCACGAACTCCTTCGTGAGCGTCTCGAGGTCGTCGTGGGTGCGCTGGGCGGCCTCGCCGGCGGCGTGCGCGTCCCGCACCTCGTCTTCGGTGAGGACCGCGGCGAGCGCGTCCACCACGCGGAAGAAGCCGTAGTGCAGCACGGTGAACCCGGTCGCGGCGGTCGGGTCGAACAGGACCACCCGCGGCTTCGCCTGCCAGGTCGCGATGCGCTCGGCGATGGCGAGCGCGAACACGCTGGACGCGCAGTAGCCGAACACCGCCTTGACCTCGGCGCCGCTCGCCCGCAGCTCGGCGGTCCACCGGTCGAGGTAGTCGTCGCCGGTCATGCCGGTCTCGTCGCCGATGGCGGGCGGCAGGCTCTCCCAGATCCCGTACGGGGTCTCGAGGTGCTTCGCGAGCTCGGCGAACCCCGCCTCCGGACGCCCGGTGACCGTGAAATCAACCGTGATGATTACTTCCTTGTCGTCCGCATTCTCGTCGATCGGGTGCCATGAATGGAGTTCGGCCACGATTGTCCGCCTTTTGGGTGCGAGCAGAATAAAGATTTCCGCAGTCTGAAGCTAGCAGCGGCCGATCGGGCCGGTAACCCCTAACGCGCCCCTAAGCAACGCCAGGTCAAGCCGTGGTTCCGGGCGGTTAGGGGTTGGAGTGGCCGTCGGCGCCGCCGTAGTGTTCGGCCACGATGACGACGGGTGGGATGCCCATTTCCGGCGTCGCCGAAATGGCCGAAGTGAAGAATGAGGGCGATCGATGGGTGCGGTGACCGTTCTGCCGGACGACGCCCGGTACGCCGATCTCGTGCGCGGGGTCAACCAGCGCTGGGTCGGCAAGCCCGACTACGTCCGCGTGCCCACTTCCACCGAAGAGGTGGTGGACGCGGTGGGCACGGCGGTGCGCGAGGGACGGCGGATCGCGGTCCGCAGCGGCGGTCACTGCGTCGAGGCGATGGTCGGCGCGCCGGACGTCCAGGTGGTCCTCGACCTGTCCGAACTGAACCGGATCGGTTTCGACGCGGAACGGGACGCCTTCTTCGTCGAGCCCGGTGTCACCGTCGGCCAGGCCTACCGGACGCTCTACAAGCGCTGGGGCGTCACGATCCCCGCCGGATCCTGCCCGAGCGTCGGCCTCGGCGGGCACATCGCGGGGGGCGGGTACGGCCCGCTGTCGCGGAAGTTCGGGTACGTCTCCGACCACCTACATGCGGTCGAGGTGGTGGTCGTCGACGCCGACGGCACCGCCCGCGCGGTGGTTGCGACCAGCGACCCGGGCGACGAGAACCACGACCTCTGGTGGGCGCACACCGGCGGGGGCGGCGGCAACTTCGGAGTCGTGACGCGCTACTGGCTGCGGATCCCCGGCGCGACCGGCGCCCCCGCGGCACTCCTGCCCACCCCGCCCGCGCGGCTGCTGGTGCAGCAGGACGTCTGGGTCTGGGACATGCTCGACGAACCCGCGTTCACGCGGCTGCTGCGCAACCACGGCGAGTGGTACGAGCGCCACAGCGACCCCGGCTCCCCGTACGAAGACCTCTACAGCGGCCTGTGGTGCGGGACACGCGCGTCCCAGTTCGTCGCCATGTCGACACAGATCGACAGTGCCGCCCCGAACGCGGCCGGCCTGCTCGACGACTACGTCGCCGCGGTCCACCGCGACCTCGGCGTCGCGCCGGCGCTGAGCAGCCGCCAGGAGCTGCCGTGGCTGCACGCGACGTCGTGGGGCGGCATCGCCGACAGCGGCGACCACACGCTGAGCTTCAAGATCAAGGCCGCGGACCTGCGGAAACGCTGTACCGACGAGCAAGCCGCGAAGCTGTATGCGCACCTGCTGCGCGAGGACTACGGCAACCACCGCGCCGGCGTGATGTTCGTCGGCTGCGGCGGGCGGATGAACGCGTTGTCGCCCACCGACACGGCCATCGCCCAGCGGGACAGCATCCTCAAGCTCGTCTACTCCACCCACTGGGACGCCTCCGAGCAGGCCGAACCGCACCTGGCGTGGCTGCGCGAGTTCTACGCCGACGTCTACGCCGGGACCGGCGGGGTGCCGGTGCCGGACGAGCACACCAACGGGTCCTACGTGAACAACCCGGACTTCGACGTCCAGGACGAGCGGTGGAACGCCTCCGGGCTGGCCTGGCACGAGCTCTACCACCAGCACAACTACCCGCGGCTGCAAGCGGTCAAGGCGCGGTGGGACCCGGGCGACGTGTTCCGGAACCCGTTCTCCGTGCGGCTCCCCTGAGCCCGACCCCGGGAGGTAACGAGTGGCCACCCCGACCCTGACCACCGAGCACGAGCACACCGGCCGTGGCCACGACGTCGTGCCGCTGATCGTCTCCGCGGACAGCAAGGCGGGACTGCGGTCGAAGGCCCACCGCCTCGCGCGGTACCTCGCCGACCACCCGGACACGCCGTTCGAGGCGTTCGCGCGCTCGGTCGCCGCCGAGGACACCGGCCGGGCGCACCGGGCCGTGCTGCTGGCCGGCGACCGCGACGACGGCCGGCGCGGGCTGGACACGCTGGCCGCCGGCCAGAACCCGCCCGACGTCGTGCGCGGCAGCGCCCGGCGCGCCGAGCGGGTCGTGTTCGTCTTCCCCGGCCAGGGGTCGCAGTGGCCGGGCATGGCGCTCGACCTGCTGGACTGGTCGCCGGTGTTCGCCGCGGAGCTCGCCCGCTGCGACGCCGCCCTGGCCCCCTTCGCCGACTGGTCCATTGTGGACGTCCTTCGGGGCCGTCCCGGCGCGCCGACCCTCGACGACGGCGCCGACATCGTGCAGCCGGTGCTGTTCGCGGTGATGGTCGCGCTGGCCGCGCTGTGGCGCGCGCACGGCGTCGAACCGGCCGCCGTCGTCGGGCACAGCCTCGGCGAGGTCGCCGCCGCCTGCGCGACCGGCGCTCTGTCCCGTGAGGACGGCATGCGCGTGGCCGCCCGGTGGAGCAGCGCGCAGGCGACCCTGTCCGGCCGCGGCGACATGATCTCGGTGCCGCTGCCGGTGGCCGAGGTGCGCTCCCGGCTGACCGGCCGCGACGGCCTGGACATCGGCGCGGTGAACGCGCCCTCGTGGGTGATCGTCTCGGGCGACTCCGCCGCGGTGGCGGACCTGCTGGCCGACCTGACCGCCGAGGGCGTCCGAGCCCGGCGCATCCCGGTCGGGCTCGCGGCCCACTCGCGGCACATCGACGACCTCCGCGACCGGCTGCTGGCCGACCTCGCCCCGCTGACCCCGGTGTCCACCGTGATCCCGTTCCACTCGACGGTGACCGAAGGCCCCCTCGACACCGCCGCGCTCGACGCCCGCTACTGGTTCCGCAACCTGCGCAACCCGGTCCGCTTCGACGAAGCCACCCGCGGGCTCGTCGAAGAAGGGCACGGGGTGTTCGCGGAAATCAGCCCGCACCCGGTGCTCACGGTCGCGGTGCAGGACACGGTCGACGCGCTCGACGGCCGGGCCGTCGTGCTCGGCACGATCAGCCGCCGCGAAGACGGCCCGCGCTCGTTCCTCGGCTCGCTCGCCGCGGCCTACGTCTCCGGCGCCAGTGTCGACTGGACCGCGGCCTTCCCCGGCGGGGCCGAACCGGTCGCCCTGCCGGAGTCCGGCTCGGACGCGACGGTCGCGGCCGCCGGCCTGCTGGCCGCCGGGCACCCGCTGCTCGGCGCGGCCGTCGAACTCGCCGAAGACGGCGGCTGGCTGTTCACCGGCCGCCTCTCGGCCGCGCAGCACCCGTGGCTGGCCGGGCACACCGTGCTGGGCCGGACCGTGCTGCCGTCGTCGGTGCTCGTCGAACTCGTCCTGCACGCGGGATCCGAGCTGGGCTGCGCCCGGATCGAGGAGCTCACCCAGCACCTGCCGGTCGTCTTCGCCGAAGAGGCCCTGTGCCTGCAGGTGCGGATCGGCCCGGTCGACGACGCCGGGGCGCGCCGGATCGGCGTGTTCGCCCGGCCGGACTCGGTCGGCGCCGCCCAGGGCGGGCCGTGGACGCGGCACGCCACCGGGATCATGGCCGAGACCGCGGGCTCGGCGGCCGGCCCGGAACCCCGGGACTGGCCGCCGTCCGGGGCGGTCGCCGAGGACGCCGGCACCGCCCGGGACCGCCTGCGCGCGCACGGCATCGAGCTAGGCCCCGAGTTCGGCGGCCTGACCGGCGCCTGGTCGCTCGACGGCGAGCTGTTCGCCGACGTCGTGCTGCCGGCGCCGGCCGGCAGCGGTGCGGGTTACGGCATCCACCCCGCCCTGCTGGACTCGGCGCTGCAGGCGGTCGCGCTGTTCCCCGCCGCGGCGGAGTCCGACGGCTGGCTCGCGTCCTCCTGGAGCGGGCTGGCCCTGCACACGGCCGGCGCCCCGGCGTTGCGGGTCCGGGTGCGCGCCACCGGCCCCGACTCGGTCTCGGTTTCGGCCACCGACCTGGTGGGACGGCCGGTGTTCTCCGCCGAGAACGTCGTGCTGGGTGCGCTGCCGCAGGCGTACGTCCGGGCCCCGCACGCCGAACCAGCCGGCCGTGGCGCGCACGACGGCGGGTTCGCCGCGAAAGTCGCCGCGCTGCCCGGGCCCGCCCGCGCCGAACTACTGCTGGACCTCGTCCTCGAGCACACCGCCGCGGTGCTCGGCCGGGACACCGCCGCCGGCGACGACACCTTCACCGAGCTCGGCTTCGAGTCGCTGACCGCGGTGGCGCTGCGCAACCGGCTCGCCGAGGCGACCGGGCTGAAGCTGCGCACCACCCTGGCCTTCGACTACCCGACCCCAGCCGCGCTGGCCGGGCACCTCTTGGACGCGCTGAGCCCCGCGGGCTCCGACGTGCTGGCCGACCTCGACCGGCTGGAGGAGGCGCTGCTGGGCGAGCCGGGCGGTCCGCTGCACGGCCGGGTCAAGGTCCGGCTGCGCGACCTGCTGTTCCGGCTCGACGGCGCGGGCGAACCGGACGGCTCCGGTGCCCCGCCGCTCGACACGGCGTCGGACGACGAAATCTTCGCACTGCTCGATCGGGAGCTCGACCTGTCCTGAGGCGGGTCAGGCGGACAACGCAGAGAGTTGACGGCACATGGCGAACGAGGACAAGCTCCGCGACTACCTGAAGCTGGCCACGGCGGACCTGCGCCAGGCCAAGCAGCGGTTGCGGGACTTCGAGGCGCGGGAGACCGAGCCGATCGCGATCGTCGGCATGGGCTGCCGCTTCCCGGGCGGCATCGAGACGCCGGAAGCGTTGTGGCGCCTGGTGTCCGCGGGTGAGGACGTCATCGGGGACCTGCCCGCCAACCGGGACTGGGCGTCGCTCTACGACCCGGACCCGGCGCGGCCCGGCACGTTCTCCATGCGCGGCGGCGCGTTCCTGCACGACGCCGACCGGTTCGACGCCGGCTTCTTCGGCATCTCGCCGCGCGAAGCCCTCGCCATGGACCCGCAGCAGCGGCTCCTGCTGGAGACGTCGTGGGAGGCCCTCGAACGCGGCGGCATCGACCCGCGGACGCTGAAGTCCAGCCGCACCGGCGTCTTCGTCGGGGCGATGCAGCAGAACTACGCGCCGAGCTCGCACAAGGTGCCCGAATCGGTCGAGGGGCACCTGCTCACCGGCACGATCACCAGCGTCGCCTCCGGCCGGATCGCCTACGTCCTCGGTCTGGAAGGGCCCGCGGTCACCGTCGACACCGCGTGCTCGTCGTCGCTGGTCGCGCTGCACTGGGCGGTGCAGGCGCTGCGCCGCGACGAGTGCTCGCTGGCGCTGGCCGGCGGGGTGACGGTGATGGCGACGCCGGGCATCCTGATCGAGCTCAGCCGGCAGCGGGCGCTGTCGCCGGACGGCCGGTGCAAGCCGTTCTCCGCCGACGCCGACGGCTTCGGGGCCGCCGAAGGCGCCGGGATGCTGGTGCTGGAACGGCTGTCGGACGCCCAGCGCCACGGGCACCCGGTGCTCGCGGTGGTCCGCGGCTCGGCGGTCAACTCCGACGGCGCGTCGAACGGCCTCAGCGCCCCGAACGGGCCGTCGCAGGAGCGGGTCATCCTCGACGCGCTCGCCAACGCCCGGGTCGCGGCGAGCCAGGTCGACCTGATGGAGGCGCACGGCACCGGCACCCCGCTCGGCGACCCGATCGAAGCCCAGGCGCTGCTGGAGACCTACGGCCGCGGCCGGTCGCCGGAACAGCCGCTCTGGCTGGGGTCGGTGAAGTCCAACATCGGGCACACCCAGGCCGCGGCCGGGGTCGCCGGGGTGCTGAAGGCGGTGCTGGCGCTGCAGCACGCGACGCTGCCGGCGTCGAAGCACGCCGGGCGTCCGACGTCCGAAGTGGACTGGTCGGCAGGCACGCTGCGGCTGCTGGACACCGGCGTCGAGTGGCCCGAACGCGAGCACCCGCGGCGGGCGGCCGTGTCGTCGTTCGGCATCAGCGGCACCAACGCGCACGCCATCCTCGAAGCCGCCCCGCCCGTCGAACCCGTCCCGGCTGCTCCGGTGCCTGCGGTCGTCCCGTGGGTCCTGTCGGGTCGCACGGCGGAAGCCTTGCGTGCGCAGGCGGCGCTTCTGTCCGATGTAGACTCGGGGCTGTCCGAGGTGGGGTACTCGCTCGCCGTGACGCGGGCCCGGTTCGAACACCGGGCCGTCGTGGTCGGCCAGGACCGGGCCGAGCTGCTGCGCGGGCTCGCCGCCGTCGCCGCGGGCACGCCGGACGACGCGGTCGTGTCCGGTGTGGCCGGGAAGCCCTCCAAGGTCGCGCTGGTGTTCCCCGGCCAGGGTTCGCAGTGGGCGGGGATGGCCCTGGAGCTGGCTTCGTCCTCACCGGTGTTCGCGGCCCGTCTGGACGAGTGCGCGGCGGCGTTGGATTCCTTGGTGGACTGGTCGCTCCGGGACGTCCTGGCCGACGCCGACGCGCTGACCCGGGTCGACGTCGTGCAGCCCGCGCTGTTTGCCGTGATGGTGTCGCTGGCCGAACTGTGGCGCTCCTACGGTGTCGTGCCCGACGCGGTGGTCGGGCACTCGCAGGGCGAGATCGCGGCGGCCGCCGTCGCGGGCGCACTGTCCCTTGAGGATGGTGCACGTGTGGTCGCCCTGCGCAGCAAGGCGATCCTCGCCTTGGCCGGACGCGGTGGCATGGTCTCGGTGGCTGCCTCTCTCGACGCCGTCGAGGCGCGGCTGACCGAAGGCCTCTCGGTCGCGGCGGTGAACGGCCCGGCTGCGGTGGTGGTCTCGGGCCCGCCGGACGCTCTCGCCGAGCTGATCAAGGCGTGCGAGGCCGACGGCATCCGTGCCAAGCGGATCCCGGTGGACTACGCGTCGCACTCCGCGCAGGTCGAGGAGATCCGTGACGAACTCCTGAGCGTGCTCGCCCCGATCACCCCGCGAACCGCCGAGACGGGGTTCTTCTCCACCGTCACCGGCGACTGGGCCGACGGCGCCGAGCTGGACGCCGAGTACTGGTACACCAACCTCCGCAGCACCGTGCTGCTCGACGACGCCGTCCGGACGCTGGCCGAACGCGGCTTCGGCACGTTCATCGAAGCCTCGCCGCACCCGGTGCTGACGATGGCCATCGGCGAGACGGCGACCGCGCTCGGCACCCTGCGCCGCGGCGACGGCGGCCTCGCCCGGTTCCAGCGGGCTCTGGGCGAGGCGCACTGCGCGGGCGTCCCGGTCGACTGGACCCCGGCGTTCCCCGGCGCGCACCGCGTGGACCTGCCCACCTACCCCTTCCAGCGGGAAAGCTTCTGGCTGCGCACCGAACGCGAAGCGCCCGCCGACGGGGGATTCTGGGACCTGGTGGACCGCGACGACCTCGCGGGCACCCTCGGCGTCGCCGCCGACGCGCCCCTGGACGAGGTGCTCCCGGCGCTGGCCGCGTGGCGCCGCCGCCGGGCCACCGAATCCACTGTGGACTCCTGGCGGTACGGGATCACCTGGCCGGCCGCGGACCTGCCCGCCGCGTCGCCGTCCGGACGCTGGCTGGTCGTCCGCGCCGACGGCACCGGCGGCCAGGACGTCGTGGACACCCTCGCCCGCACCGCCGACGTCGAGACCCTCGTCCTGAGCTCGGCCGACGACCGCGCCGCGCTGGCCGAGCGGCTCTCCGGGCCGTACGACGGCGTGCTGTCACTGCTCGCCGCCGACGAACGCCCGCACCCGGGGTTCCCGGAAAGCCCGGCCGGGCTGATCCTGACCCTCGTCCTGGCCCAGGCGCTGGGCGACGCCGGGGTCACCGCGCCGCTGTGGGTGCTGACCCGCGGCGCGGTCCGGACCGGGCCCGCCGATGAGCTGCCCGGCCTCGAACAGTCGCTGCTCTGGGGCCTCGGCCGCGTCCTCGCGCTGGAACACGCCGACCGCTGGGGTGGTCTGATCGACCTCACCCCGGAACCCGGCGCGGCCGAACTCGACCGGCTGGGCCGGATCCTCGCCGCCCGCGGTGCCGAAGACCAGCTCGCCGTGCGTCCGGGCGGCCTCCGCGTCCGGCGCCTGCGCCCTGCCGGCCGAAGCGACCGGCCGCGTCCGTGGCGGCCCGAAGGCACGGTGCTGGTCACCGGCGGCACCGGCGCGCTCGGCACGCACGTCGCCCGCTGGCTCGCCGCGGAAGGTGCCCCGCACCTGGTCCTGACCGGCCGCCGCGGCCCGGACGCGCCCGGCGCCCGCGAGCTCGCCGCCGAACTGGAGGCGCTCGGCACCCGCGTCACCCTGGTGCGCTGCGACGTCGCCGACCGCGAGGCCCTCGCCGCGCTGCTGACCGGCCTCGACGAGCCGGTCCGTTCGGTCTTCCACGCCGCGGGCACGGTCGAGCTGCTGCCGGTGACCGAGACGACCCTGCCGGGGTTCGCCGAGGTCGTCCGGGCGAAGGTCGCCGGGGCCCGGCACCTCGACGCCCTGCTCGGCGACGACCTCGACCGGTTCGTGCTGTTCTCCTCGATCGCCGGCGTCTGGGGCAGCGGCGACCACGCGGCCTACTCCGCCGCCAACACCTTCCTCGACACCTTGGCCGAGCAGCGCCGGGCCCGCGGCGCGACCGCGACGTCGATCGCGTGGGGCGTCTGGGCCCCGACGGACATCGAAGGCCAGGGCGGGATGTCCGAGGGCGTCGACTCCGGCCAGCTCGCCCGCCGCGGGCTGCCGCTGATGGACCCGGCCACGGCGATCACCGCACTGCACGAAACCCTCGGCCACGACGAGACGTTCACCGTGCTCGCCGACGTCGACTGGGTTCGGTTCCTGCCGGTCTTCACGGCCGGCCGCGCCCGGCCACTGTTCGACGACCTGCCCCAGGTGCGCCAGGTGCCGGAAGCTCCGGCTCCGGAGGCCACGCCGTTGGCGCAGCAGCTCGCCGGGCTGTCCGGCGGCGACGTCGACCGGGTGCTCCTGGACGTGGTCCGCGCGCAGGCCGCCGCGGTGCTCGGGCACGCGAGCGGCGACGCCGTCGAACCGGACCGGCCGTTCACCGACCTCGGCTTCGACTCCCTGACCGCGCTCGACGTCCGCAACCGGATCGCTGCCGCGACCGGCCTGCGGTTGCCCGCGACGCTCGTCTTCGACCACCCGACCCCGCTCCGGCTGGCGGTCCACCTGCGTGACCTGGCGCTCGGCACCCGCACCGAGCCGGTCGCCGTGACCCGGGCCGCGGCCGCCGACGACCCGATCGCCATCATCGGCATGGGCTGCCGCTATCCCGGCGGCGTCCGGTCGGCGGACGACCTGTGGACCCTCGTCGCCGAAGGCCGTGACGCCATCTCCGGATTCCCTGCCGACCGCGGCTGGGACCTGGCGAAACTGTTCGGCGGCGCCGACGAGCAGGGCACGTCGACCGTCCGCGAGGGCGGCTTCCTGCACGACGTCGCCGACTTCGACGCCGGCTTCTTCGGGATTTCCCCGCGCGAGGCCCTCGCCATGGACCCGCAGCAGCGGCTGCTGCTGGAGATCGCGTGGGAGACCATCGAGCACGCCGGCATCGACCCGGCCACGCTGCGCGGCGAGCCCGCGGGCGTCTTCGTCGGCGCCAACTACCAGGACTACCACGCCCGGATGCGGGAGATCCCCGACGGCCTCGAAGGGCACCTGCTCACCGGCAGCGTGTCCAGCGTGCTGTCCGGCCGGGTCGCCTACACGCTCGGGCTGGAGGGACCGGCGCTGACCATCGACGCGGCTTGCTCGTCGTCGCTGGTGGCGTTGCACCTGGCCGCGCAGGCCCTGCGCCGCGGCGAGTGTTCCTTGGCCCTCGCCGGCGGGGTCGCGGTGATGCTGACGCCGTCGTCGCTCACCGCCTTCAGCCGCCAGCGCGGGCTGGCCGCCGACGGGCGCTGCAAGGCGTTCGGCGCCGGAGCCGACGGCATGGGCATGGCCGAGGGCGCCGGTCTGGTGCTGGTCGAGCGGCTGTCCGACGCGCGGCGCCTCGGCCACCCGGTGCTCGCCGTGCTGCGCGGCAGCGCCCTGAACCAGGACGGCGCCTCCAACGGCCTCAGCGCCCCCAGCGGACCGGCCCAGCAGCGCGTCATCCGGGCGGCCCTCGCCGACGCCGGACTGTCCACAACGGACGTCGACCTGGTCGAAGCGCACGGCACCGGCACGGCACTGGGCGACCCGATCGAGGCGCAGGCCCTCCTGGCCACCTACGGCCAGGACCGGCCGGCACCGCTGTGGCTGGGCTCCCTCAAGTCGAACATCGGCCACACCCAGGCGGCGGCGGGCGTCGCCGGGGTGATCAAGACCGTGCAGGCGCTCCGGCACGGCGTGCTGCCACGAACGCTGCACGCGGAGACGCCGACGTCCCATGTGGACTGGGAAAGCGGCGCGGTACGGCTGCTCGATTCGCCGCGTCCGTGGGAACGATCGCAGCCACGCCGGGCGGCGGTCTCGTCGTTCGGCATCTCCGGCACGAACGCCCACGTCATCCTGGAGCAGGGAGACGCCGGCCCCGCGCCCACGCCCGAGCCCGCGGTGGTGCCGTGGGTGCTGTCCGCGAAGACGCCCGAGGCCTTGCAGGCGCAGGCCGTCGCCCTCCGGGAGGTCGGGGGCAGCATCGCCGACGTCGCATTCTCCCTGGTCGCTTCGCGCACCGGCTTCCCGCACCGCGCGGTCGTCACCGGTGACCGGACGACGTTGCTCAGCGGGCTTTCCGCGCTGGCCGAGGGGCTTCCGGCGCCGAATGTGGTCACCGGGACGGCCGTTCCGGGCCGGACCGCGCTGGTGTTCCCCGGCCAGGGATCGCAGTGGGCGGGCATGGCTCTGGAGCTGGCGGAGTCGTCGCCGGCGTTCGCGGCGCGGCTCGACGAGTGCGCTGTCGCTTTGTCATCCTTTGTGGACTGGTCGTTGCGCGTCGTCCTGGCCGACGCCGAGGCGCTGGCCCGTGTCGACGTCGTCCAGCCCGCGTTGTGGGCCGTGATGGTGTCGCTGGCGGAGCTGTGGCGCTCGTTCGGCGTTGCGCCGGAAGCGGTGGTGGGTCATTCGCAGGGTGAGATCGCCGCCGCCGTGGTCTCGGGCGCACTGTCCCTTGAGGACGGTGCTCGGGTGGTCGCCTTGCGCAGTAAAGCCATCCTGGCGTTGGCCGGGGGTGGCGGCATGGTCTCCGTCGCGGCATCACGGGAAGCGGTCGAGGCGCGGCTGACCGACGGGCTGTCGATCGCCGCGGTGAACGGCCCGGCCGCCGTCGTCGTCTCCGGCGAACCCGGCGCGTTGGCCGCGCTGATCGCCGCGTGCGAGGCGGACGGCCTGCGCGCGAAGCGGATCCCCGTCGACTACGCATCACACTCGGCGCAGGTCGAGCAGCTCCGCGCCGAACTCCTGGACGTCCTCGCCCCGATCCGGCCGCGGACCGGCGGCATCCCGTTCTTCTCGACCGTCACCGGAACCTGGCTCGACGGCGCCGAGCTGGACGCCGGATACTGGTACACGAACCTCCGGGAGACCGTCCGGCTCGATGTCGCGGTGCGCACGCTCGCCGCGGAGGGCTTCGCCACGTTCGTCGAAGCCTCCCCGCACCCCGTGCTGACCACGGCGATCGGCGAGACCGACGGTGTCGAAGCGTTCGGGTCGCTGCGCCGCGACGACGGCGGTTACGAGCGGTTCCTCCGGTCGCTCGGCGAGGCGCACGTGCGCGGGGTCGCGGTGGACTGGACGCCCGCGTTCCCCGGCGCGCACCGCGTCGAGCTGCCGACCTACGCGTTCCAGCGCCGTCGTTACTGGCTCGACGCGGGTACCGCGGCCGCCGACCCGGTGGACGCCGCGTTCTGGGCCGCCGTCGACGGTCTCGACCTCGACGCCGTCGCGGGCACCCTCGACATCGCACCCGGCAGCACCCTCGCCGAAGTCCTGCCCGCGCTGACCCGGTGGCGCGACCGGGCCCGCACCGCGTCCGAAGTGGACTCCTGGCGCTACCGCATCGAGTGGAAGCCCGTCGCCACGCCGGCCGCGCCCGAGCTGTCCGGGCGCTGGCTGGTCGTCGTCCCGGACGGCGACGACGCCGGTGTCCCGGCCGCCCTGGCCGCGCACGGCGCCGAGCCGGTCGTGACCTCCGCATTCGCCGGCGCCGAAGGGTACGCCGGGGTCGTTTCGCTGCTGGCCCTCGACGAAACCGGCGGCGCCACCGCGAACCTCGCCTTGGCCCAGGCGATGGCCGGGAGCGATACGCCGTTGTGGCTGCTGACCCGCGGCGGCGTGACAAGCGACGGGATCTCGCCCGCCCAGGCGATGACGTGGGGCCTGGGCCGGGTGATCGGCCTGGAACTGCCCGGCATCTGGGGTGGGCTGCTCGATCTGCCCGCCGAGCCGGACGCGGCGACCGCGTCGCTGCTCGCCGCCGCTCTGTCCGGAGTGGACGCCGAGGACCAGCTCGCGATCCGGCCGTCCGGGCTGCTGGCCCGCCGCCTGGTCCGCGCGCCCCTCACCCCGCCGGCGCAGCGGTGGAAGCCGCGCGGCACGGTCCTGATCACCGGCGGCACCGGCGCGCTGGGCGGCCACGTCGCCCGCCGCCTCGCCGCCGACGGTGCCGAGCACCTCGTGCTGACCAGCCGCCGCGGCCCGGACGCCCCCGGCGCGGCCGACCTCGAAGCCGAGCTCGCCGCGCTGGGCACGCGGGTGACGATCGCCGCCTGCGACGTCGCCGACCGCGCCGCCCTCGCCGCACTGCTGGCCGGTCTGGACGAGCCGGTCCGCGCGGTCTTCCACGCCGCCGGGCTCCCGCAGGCCACCCCGGTGCTCGACACCACCGCGGCCGAGTTCGCCGCCGTGACCGAAGGCAAGGTCGCCGGCGCCCGCCACCTCGACGAACTCCTCGGCGACGACCTCGACGCCTTCGTCCTCTTCTCCTCGAACGCCGGGGTGTGGGGCAGCGGTGGCCAGGGTGCCTACGGCGCGGGCAACGCCTACCTCGACGCCCTCGCCGAGCAGCGTCGCGCCCGTGGAGCCGCCGCGACCTCGGTCGCCTGGGGCTTCTGGGGCGGCGGCGGCATGGCGGGCGACGTCGAGCTGGAGGACCAGCTGCGCCGCCGCGGCCTCCGCGAGATGGCGCCGGAAGCCGCGGTCGAGGCGCTCTGCCAGGCCCTCGACGCGCGGGAGGTCTTCCTGGCCGTCGCCGACGTCGACTGGGCCCGGTTCGCGCCCGGCTTCACGCTTTCGCGGCGGCGTCCGCTGATCGAGGACATCCCCGAGGTCCAGGCGCTGCCGGCCGAAGAGCCGGAGGTGGCGCGGCCGGCCCTGGCCCAGCGGATCGCCGGCCTGGGGGAACCCGAAGCCCGGCGGCTGCTGCTGGACCTCGTGCGCGGCCAGGCCGCCTCGGTCCTCGGTCACGACTCGCCGGCGGCGGTCCCGGCCGGACGCGCGTTCCGCGAACTGGGCTTCGACTCGCTGACCGCGGTCGAGGTCCGCAACCGGATCAACGCGGCCACCGGCCTGACCCTGCCCGCGACGCTGGTGTTCGACCACCCGAACCCGGCCGCGCTCGCCGGCGAGCTGCACCGGCTGCTGCTGGGCCGCACCGAAACCACGGAGGTGACCTCGGCGGCGGCCGTCGACGAGCCGATCGCGATCGTCGCGATGGGCTGCCGGTTCCCCGGCGGCGTGCGCTCGCCGGAAGACCTGTGGCGGCTGGTCGCCGACGGCGTCGACGCGCTGACGGAGTTCCCCCTCGACCGCGGCTGGGACCTGGCGTCGTTCGGCGACGCGGACCTCGCCGGTGTCGGCGGGTTCGTGGCCGGCGCGGCGGACTTCGACGCGGGCTTCTTCGGCATCTCGCCGCGCGAAGCCCTGGCGATGGACCCGCAGCAACGGGTGCTGCTGGAGACGTCGTGGGAGGTTTTCGAACGCGCCGGGCTCGACCCGGCCGGCCTGCGCGGCAGCCGCACCGGCGTCTTCGTCGGGGCCAGCACCTCGGGCTACGGCGCCGACCTCGAGTCCGGCTCGGAGGGCTATCTGCTCACCGGCGAGGCACCCAGCGTGATGTCCGGGCGGCTGTCCTACACCTTCGGGCTGGAAGGCCCGGCGGTCACGGTCGACACGGCGTGCTCGTCGGCGCTGGTCGCCATGCACCTGGCCGCGCAGTCGCTGCGGCAGGGCGAATGCACGCTGGCGCTGGCCGGCGGCGTGGCGATCATGGCCAAGCCGATGGCGTTCCTGGAGTTCGCGCGCCAGCGCGGCCTGGCCGCGGACGGCCGGGTCAAGGCGTTCGCCGACGCCGCCGACGGCACCGGCTGGGGCGAAGGCGCCGGCCTCATCCTGCTGGAACGGCTGTCGGACGCCCAGCGCAACGGCCACCCGGTGCTCGCCGTGGTCCGCGGTTCGGCGGTCAACCAGGACGGCGCGTCGAACGGCCTGAGCGCACCGAACGGCCCCTCGCAGCAGCGGGTGATCCGGGCCGCGCTGGCCAACGCCGGTCTGTCCACTTCGGACGTCGACGCCGTCGAGGCACACGGCACCGGAACGCGGCTGGGCGACCCGATCGAGGCCCAGGCGCTGCTGGCCACCTACGGGCAGGATCGTGCCACGCCGCTGTGGCTCGGCTCGGTGAAGTCGAACCTGGGCCACACGCAGGCCGCGGCCGGAATGGCCGGCGTGATCAAGACGGTTCTCGCCCTGCGGCACGGCCTCCTGCCGCGCACGTTGCACGTCGACACGCCATCGTCCCAAGTGGACTGGACGACGGGCGCGGTCTCGCTGCTCACCGAGGCGCGCGACTGGCCTGCGGTCGATCGCCCGCGCCGGGCCGGCGTCTCGGCGTTCGGCGTCAGTGGCACCAACGTGCACGCGATCCTGGAACAGGCTCCGGCCGTTGCACCGGAGCCTTCTCCTGCGCCGACCGAGGCGTTGCTGCCGTGGGCGCTGTCCGCCCACGATCCGGCGGCCCTCGCCGCGTTGACCGCGCAGGTCCGCTCGCTGGACGCGAACCCGGTGGACGTCGGGTATTCGCTGGCCACCACCCGGGGGCGGCTCGACCACCGTGCGGTGCTGCTCGGCGACGACGTCGTCACCGGCAAGGCCGATCCGGACGCTTTGCTGGCCGTGCTGTTCACCGGCCAGGGTGCCCAGCGGGCCGGCATGGGCCGCGAGCTGTACGAGCGGTTCCCGGTCTTCGCGGCGGCGTTCGACGCGGTGCTCGCGCACTTCGGTCCGGAGCTGCGTGAGGCCTTCGAGGACCAGAACCTGCTCGACCGGACGGAACACACCCAGCCCGCGTTGTTCGCGATCGAGGTCGCGTTGTTCCGGCTGGTCTCATCGTGGGGGGTGCGGCCGGATTTCGTGGCCGGCCACTCGATCGGCGAAATTTCGGCCGCCCACGTCGCCGGGGTGCTCTCGCTCGAGGACGCCTGCCGCCTGGTCGCCGCCCGGGCCTCGCTGATGCAGGCCCTGCCCGGCGGCGGCGCGATGGTGGCGATCGCGGCGTCCGAAGCCGACGTCCTGTCCGCAGTGGACGGTTGCGACGGCGTCGCCATCGCGGCGGTGAACGGCCCCTCGTCGGTGGTGATCTCCGGGGTGGCCGCCGTGGTGCTCGACATCGCCGCGGGGTTCGCCGCGGACGGCGTCAAGACGCGCCGGCTCGCCGTGAGCCACGCGTTCCACTCACCGCTGATGGACCCGATGCTGTCCGCGTTCCGCGCGGTCGCCGAAACCCTGACGTACCACCCCGCGGAAATACCGGTGCTCTCGAATGTGAGCGGTGCTCTCGCTTCGGCGTTCTCGGCGGAGTACTGGGTGCGCCACGCCCGGGAGGCGGTCCGCTTCGCCGACGGTGTCGCGACCCTGCAGGCCGCCGGTGTCGGCGTCTTCCTCGAACTGGGTCCCGACGGCGTCCTCAGCGCCCTGATCGACGGCACCGCCGTCCCGGCCCTCCGACGCAACCGCTCCGAAGAGAGAGCGCTGCTCTCGGCGGTGAGCACTGCTCACGTCCACGGTGTCGACGTTGAGTGGGCCGCGTTCTTCCCGGGCGGCCGCCGCATCGACCTCCCGACGTACCCGTTCCAGCGCGAACGCTACTGGCCCCGCCCGGGCGCCGCCCGAGGCGACCTCGGCGCGGCGGGTGTGGGATCGCTCGAGCACCCGCTCCTGGCCGCGGCGGTCGAGCTGGCGGGTGACGAGGGGACGGTCCTCAGTGGACGGCTGTCCTTGGAGACGCACCCGTGGCTGGCCGGGCACGCGCTGTCCGGAACGGTCCTGCTCCCCGGCACGGCGCTCCTCGAACTGGCGATCCAGGCGGGCGACCAGGTGGGTTGCGACGTGGTGGACGAACTGACGTTCGCGGCACCCTTGGTGCTGCCCGCCCAGGGCGCGGTGACGGTCCAGGTCACGGCCGGTCACGAAGACCCGGCCGGCCGCCGCCCGATCACGGTGTCCTCCCGCCCGGCCGGTGCGGACGCGGAGTGGACCCGCCACGCGACCGGCAGTGTCAGCCGCGCGGCGCTGCCCCGGGCAGGAGTCGCCGAGCCGGGCGAGGCCGGCGTGTGCCTCCCGCAGTGGCCGCCCGCCGGTGCCGAGGCGGTCGACCTCGACCCGCTCTACCCGCGGCTCGCCGCGATGGGCTTCGACTACGGCGAAGCCTTCGGCGGCCTGACCCGCGTCTGGCGCGACGGCACCGCACTCTTCGCCGAAGTCGCTCTCCCCGAACCCTTCGAGCCCGCCGGCTTCGCTCTCCACCCCGCCCTGCTCGACGCCGCCCTGCATCCGCTCGGCCTCGGCGTCGTCACCCCCGACGACGGCACCCCCCGCGTCCCCTTCTCCTTCACCCGGGCCGCCGTCCACGCCACCGGCGCCACCGAACTGCGCGTCCGGCTGGCCCCGGCAGGGGAGAACGCCGTCACCCTCACCGCCTGGGACGCCACCGGTGCGCCCGTCGTCACGGTCGGCGAGCTGCTCCTGCGGCCGGTCGCCCCCGCGGCCGCGAGCGTCCCCGACACGCTCTTCGAACCGACCTGGACCGAGGTCGCCGCCGATCCCGCCGCGCCGCGCGAGGACCTCGTCTTCGCTCCGGTCACCGGCGGTGACGTCCACGAGACCACCGCCCACGTCCTGGAAACCCTCCAGGCCTGGCTCGCCGAAAACCGGCCGGGCCGGCTCGTCGTCGTCACCCGGGGCGCGGCCGACGGCGACCTCGCGGCCGCGGCAGCCGGGGGCCTGGTCCGGTCCGCGCAGTCCGAACACCCCGGCCGGTTCCTGCTCGTCGACGTCGACGACGACCCGCGCTCCCAAACCCTGCTGTCCACAGTGGACGCCTACGGTGAGCCTCAGCTGGCGCTGAGGGAAGGCACCGCGAAGGCGCCCCGGCTGGTCCGCGCGACCGGCCTGCCGCTGACCCCCGCGGGCGACCACTGGCGGCTGACCACCACCGGCACCGGCACCACCGACGGCCTTGTCCTCACCCAAGCTCCCGAAGCCCCCCTGGGTGAAAACGACGTCCGCATCGAGGTCCGCGCGGCCGGCCTGAACTTCCGCGACGTCCTCATCTCCCTCGGCATGTACCCCGACCTCGAAGCCCGCCTCGGC
This sequence comes from Amycolatopsis sp. NPDC004772, assembly GCF_053601215.1. Lineage (NCBI taxonomy): Bacteria > Bacillati > Actinomycetota > Actinomycetes > Pseudonocardiales > Pseudonocardiaceae > Amycolatopsis > Amycolatopsis sp. NPDC004772. The sequence goes on along the minus strand of NZ_JBSGBK010000019.1, from coordinate 70,650 downwards.
TCCGAAGCGGCGGGCGTGGTCGTCGAGGTGGGCGCCGGAGTCACCCACCTCACCCCGGGCGATCGCGTGTTCGGCCTGGTCGACGACGCCTTCGCCCCGCGCGCCGTCGCCGACGCCCGCCGGCTGGCGCCGATCCCTGCCGGGTGGACGTTCCCCGAAGCGGCCACCGTCCCGGTCGCCTTCGTCACCGCCTACTACGGCCTCTTCGACCTCGGCGAACTGCAATCGGGCCAGTCGGTGCTCATCCACGCGGCCGCGGGCGGCGTCGGCATGGCCGCCGTGCAGCTCGCCCGCTGGAAGGGCGCCGAAGTCTTCGCGACGGCGAGCGAAGGCAAGCACGCCGTGCTGCGCGGACTCGGCCTCGACGACACCCACCTGGCCAGCTCCCGCACCCTGGACTTCCGCGACCGGTTCCCGAGCGTCGACGTCGTCCTGAACTCCCTGACCGGTCCGTTCATCGACGCCTCCCGCGAACTGCTCGCCCCCGGCGGCCAGTTCGTCGAACTGGGCAAGACGGACATCCGCGAGGGGCACCACACCTTCGACCTCGGCGATCCCGGCCCGGACCGGATCGCGGCCATCCTCGCCGACCTTCTGGCCGCCTTCGGCCGCGGCGAGCTGACGCCGTTGCCGCTGCGGGCCTGGGAGCTCGACCGGGCGGCCGACGCCTTCCGGTTCGTCAGCCAGGCCAAGCACGTCGGCAAGAACGTGCTCACGCTGCCGCGTCCGGAACCGGCCGGCACCGTGCTCGTCACCGGCGGCACCGGCACGCTCGGCGCCGCCGTGGCCCGGCACCTCGCCCGCCGCCCGGGTGTCCGGCGGCTGGTGCTGGTGAGCCGGCGGGGACCGGACGCGCCCGGCGCCGCCGGGCTGTGCGAAGAACTGACCGCGCTCGGCGCCGAGGCGATCGTGGTCGCCGGCGACGTGGCCGAGCCCGGCTTCGCGGCGGACGTGCTGCGGGGGATCCCCGCCGAGACGCCGCTGATCGGGGTGGTGCACGCCGCCGGGATCCTCGACGACGGCGTGCTCGAAGCGCAGACACCGGCCCGGGTGGCCTCGGTGCTTCGCGCCAAAGTGGACGGCGCGTCGGCGCTCGGCAGGCTGACCCGGGACCACGACCTGGCCTGGTTCGTCCTGTTCTCCTCGGTCGCCGGCCTCGTCGGCGCGGCCGGCCAAAGCGGGTACGCCGCCGCGAACAGCGCCCTGGACGCCTTCGCCGTGCAGCGGCGGTCCCAAGGCCTGCCCGCGGTTTCCCTCGCCTGGGGCCAGTGGGCGCTCGGCAGCGCGATGACCGGCCGGCTCGGCGAGCGCGACCGCGACCGCATCGGGCGCGCCGGCATCCGGCCACTGTCCACCGAGGACGCACTCGCCGCACTGGACGCCGCCATCGGGCTCGGCCGGCCGGTCGCCGTGCCGATGCGCCTCGACTTCGCGGCCCTCCGCGCGGCCGACGACCTCGCCCCGCTGTGGCGCGGCCTCGTGCGCGCGCCGGTCCGCCGCGCGGCCGTCGCCGGCGACAGCTGGGACAACCCCGAAGAAGCCCGCGGGAAGCTCCTGGACCTGGTCCGCAAGCACGTCGCGGCCGTGCTCGGGCACGCGAGCCCCGACACAGTCGACCCGGCGAGGGCGTTCAAGGACGCCGGCTTCGACTCGCTGACCGCGGTCGAGCTGCGCAACCGGCTCGCCACCGCGACCGGCCGCACGCTGCCTGCGACCCTCGTCTTCGACTACCCGAACCCCGCGGCGCTGGCCGAATTCCTGCTGGCGGGCACCGAACCCGCGGCGACTCCGGTGCTGCCCGCGGCCCGCGTCCCGGACGACGACCCGATCGCCATCGTCGCGATGAGCTGCCGCTTCCCCGGTGACGTCGATTCGGCCGACGCCCTGTGGCGGCTGGTCGCCGAGGGCCGCGACGCCATCGGCGGCTTCCCGGCCGACCGCGGCTGGCCCGTCGACGAGCTCTACCACCCGGACCCGGCGCACCCGGGCACGTTCTACGCCACCGGCGGCGGCTTCCTGCCCGGCGCCGCCCAGTTCGACGCCGCGTTCTTCGGCATCTCGCCGCGCGAAGCCCTGGCCATGGACCCGCAGCAGCGGCTGCTCCTGGAAGTCTCGTGGGAGGCCATCGAACGAGCGGGCGTCGACCCGGGCACGCTGCGCGGCAGCAACACCGGCGTGTTCATCGGCGCCGCCCACTCCGGGTACGCGGCCGGAGCGCCGGCCGCGGACGGCGTCGAGGGGCACCTGCTCACCGGCAACGCGGGCAGCGTGCTGTCCGGCCGGGTCGCCTACCACCTGGGGCTGGAGGGGTCCGCGGTCACCGTGGACACGGCGTGCTCGTCGTCGCTGGTCGCGCTGCACCTGGCCGGGCAGGCGCTGCGGGCGGGCGAATGCGACCTGGCGCTGGCCGGCGGCGTCGCGATCCTCGGCACGCCCGACATCTTCGTCGAGTTCAGCCGTCAGCGCGGCCTGTCCGCGGACGGCCGCTGCAAGGCCTTCGCCGACGCCGCCGACGGCACCGGCTGGAGCGAAGGCGCCGGCATGGTCGTCCTCGAACGGCTGTCGGACGCGCGGCGCAACGGCCACGAAGTCCTGGCGCTCCTGCGCGGCTCGGCGGTCAACTCCGACGGCGCGTCGAACGGCCTGACCGCGCCGAATGGGCCGTCGCAGCAGCGCGTGATCCGCGCGGCGCTGGCGAACGCGGGCCTCACACCGTCCGATGTGGACGTCGTCGAGGCCCACGGCACCGGCACCACCCTGGGTGATCCGATCGAGGCGCAGGCGGTGCTGGCGACCTACGGCCAGGACCGGTCGACGCCGCTGTGGCTCGGCTCGCTGAAGTCGAACCTCGGGCACACGCAGTCGGCCGCGGGCGTGGCCGGGGTGATCAAGATGGTGCTGGCCATGCGCTACGGCGTGCTGCCGAAGACGCTGCACGTCGACGCGCCGTCGACCCGGGTGGACTGGGCGTCGGGAGCGGTCGAGCTGCTCACCGAGCAGCGTCCGTGGCCGTCGGTGGATCGCCCGCGCCGGGCCGGCGTCTCGGCGTTCGGCATCTCCGGCACCAACGCGCACGCCATCCTCGAACTGCCCGCCGAACCGGCTCCGGCCGCGGTGGCGCCGCCGGAGCCGCCCGTGGTCGCCTGGGCGTTGTCGGCGAAGGGCGAACCGGCGCTGCGAGCCCAGGCCCGCAAGCTGGCCGCGGTGGACGCCGCTCCGGCGGCGGTCGCCGGAGCACTGCTCACCCGCGCTCGGCTCGACGAGCGCGCGGTCGTGCTCGGCCGCAATCGAGCCGAGTTGCTCGCCGGGCTGGACGCGCTGGCCGCCGGGGAAGCGGCGCCCGGGGTCGTCCGCGGTACGGCGTCGCCGGGCAAGCTGGCGGTGCTGTTCACCGGCCAAGGTGCGCAGCGGGTCGGCATGGGCCGCGAGCTGTACGACCGGTACCCGGTGTACGCGGAGGCGTTCGACGAGATCTGCGCCGAGTTCGCCGTGCCGGTGCGGGACGTCGTGTTCGGGGACGCGCCGGGCCTGGACGAAACCGGGTTCACCCAGCCCGCGCTGTTCGCCGTCGAGGTCGCGCTGTACCGGCTGTTCGAATCGTGGGGCGTCCGGCCGTCGTTCGTCGCCGGGCACTCGATCGGCGAGCTGGCCGCGGCGCACGTCGCCGGGGTGTTCTCGCTGGAAGACGCGTGCCTGCTCGTGTCGGCCCGCGCGGCGCTGATGCAGGCGCTGCCGAAGGGTGGCGCGATGGTGTCGATCGCGGCGCCGGAGTCCGACGTCCGTCCGCTGCTGACCGGCCGGGTGGCGATCGCCGCCGTCAACGGCCCGGCCTCGGTGGTCGTCTCGGGCGACGAACCGGACGTCCTGGCCGTCGCCGCGGTGTTCGCGGACCGGGGGGTCCGGACCAAGCGGCTCAGCGTCAGCCACGCGTTCCACTCGCCGCACCTGGACCCGATGCTCGACGAGTTCCGCGCGGCCGCCGACAAGATCACGTACCACCCGGCGGAGATACCGGTGCTCTCGAATGTGAGCGGTGCTCTCGCCGAGCCGTTCACGGCGGACTACTGGGTCCGCCACGTCCGCGAAGCGGTCCGCTTCGCCGATGGAGTCTCCACTTTGGACAGTTACGGGGTGGACGTCTTCCTGGAGCTGGGCCCGGACGGCGTCCTCAGCTCGATGGTGCGTGACAGCGTGCCGGACGCCGTGGTGGTCCCGTCCCTGCGGCGCGACCGGCCGGACGGCGAGGCGGCGCTGACGGCGTTGTCGACGCTGTTCGCCAACGGTGCGCCGGCCGACCTGGGCGCGGTCTTCGGTCCCGCCGGACGCGTGGACCTGCCGACGTACGCCTTCCAGCACGAGCACTACTGGCTGGAGCCGGCGGCGCCCGCGGCGGACACGGCGTTCTGGTCGGCGGTCGAGCGCGAGGACGTCGGCGAGCTGGCGGGAGCGCTGGCGATCGACGAGGACCAGCGTGCGTCCCTGACGGCGCTGCTCCCGGCGTTGTCCTCCTGGCGGCGGCAGAGCGGCGAGCGGTCCGTTGTGGACGGATGGCGCTACCGGGTGTCCTGGGAACCGGCCCGCTCCACGGCCGCGACGCTTCCGGGCCACTGGCTCCTGGTCGTCCCGGCGGGCGAAGCCCTCCTGGGTGACGCGGTCGCCGCAGCCCTCACCGCGCACGACGTCGCATGCACGCGGCTCGACAACCCGACTCCCGGTGAACTCGCCGAGGCGGCCCGGACCGCGGACGCGGTCTTGTCCCTGCTGGCGCTGACTTCCGGCCCGGACGCGGTCATCCCGCCCGGAGTGGCGGCCACGCTCGAGCTGCTCCGCGCGGTGCCGGACGTTCCGGTGTGGACGGTCACCCGCGGCGCGGTGTCCATCGGCGATCAGGCGCCGGACGCCGTGCAGGCCCAGGTCTGGGGGCTCGGCCGGACCGCAGCCCTCGACCGCCCCCACACGTGGGGCGGCTTGATCGACCTGCCCGAAGCCGTCACCGACGGTCTCGGCGAACTCCTGATCCAGGCCCTCGCCGACCCCGCCGAAGACCAGGTCGCCCTCCGTGCGGACGGCCGGTTCGCCCGCCGTCTCGTCCCCGTCACCGGCGCACTCACCGGACAGCCGTGGCGACCCCGCGGCACGGTGCTCGTCACCGGCGGCACCGGTGCCCTCGGCGCGCACGTCGCCCGCTGGCTCGCCACCGCGGGCGCCGACCGGATCGTCCTCACCAGCCGCCGCGGCGCCCAAGCGCCCGGCGCGGAAGACCTCGCGACCGAGCTCACCGGCCTGGGCGCCGAAGTCACCATCGCCGCTTGCGACGTCGCCGACCGCGCCGCGCTCGCCACCCTGCTCGACGACCTGCGCGATGACCTGACCGCCGTCGTCCACGCCGCCGGCGCCGGGGGAGCGACGCCCCTCGACGACCCGGACCTCGCAGCCTTCGCGGAAATCCTGGAAGCCAAGGTCGCCGGCGCCGACAACCTCGACACACTGCTCGGCGACACCGAACTCGATGCCTTCGTCCTGTTCTCGTCGATCGCCGGCGTCTGGGGCAGCGGCCGGCAAGCCGCCTACGCCGCGGCCAACGCCCACCTCGACGCGCTCGCCGAACACCGCCGTCGCCGCGGGCTGGCCGCGACCGCGCTCGCCTGGGGCCCGTGGGCCGACGGCGGCATGGCCGCCGACCACGACGCCGAGGACTACCTCCGCCGCCGCGGCCTGGCACCCCTGCAGCCCGCCCTCGCCGTGCGGGCCATGGCCGGTGCGGTCGGCCGCGGGGAGACCACGCTGACCCTCGCCGACGTCGACTGGACGCGGTTCGTGCCCGCCTTCACCTCCGCCCGCCCGAGCGCCCTGCTGCTCGGCGTACCGGCAGCGCGCACGGTCCGGGAAGCCGAGATCCCCGCCACCGACCTGCGCGAGCAGCTCACCGGACCGGACGCCGAACGGACGCTGCTCACCCTGGTCCGCACCGAGGCCGCGGCCGCGCTGGGGCACCGCGGGGCCGACGCCGTCCCCGCCGCGCGCCCGTTCACCGAGCTGGGCTTCGACTCCCTGACGTCGGTCGAGTTCCGCAACCGCCTCGCCGCAGCGGCCGGCGTGCCCCTGCCCGCGACGGTCGTCTTCGACCACCCGACCCCGGCGGCGCTCGCCCGGCACCTCCTCGGCGTCCTGCGGCCCGACCGCGCGGCCGATCCCGAGGAAGCCCGCATCCGGGAGGCCCTCGCCACCGTGCCGCTGGCCCGCTTCCGCGACGCCGGGCTGATGTCCGCCCTGCTGGAGCTGGCCGGCCTCGACGACGGCGAGACCGGCACCGGCACCGTCGACGACCTCGACGCCGAAGCGCTGGTGCGGCTGGCCCTCGACGGTACCGATTCCCGATGACCCACTCCTGGAGCTGAACCATGGCCACGCCCGAGAAGGTGCTCGACGCGCTGCGCGCCTCCGTCAAGGAGGCGGAGCGGCTGCGGCGGCAGAACCGGCAGCTCGTCGAGGCCGCGACCGAGCCGATCGCCATCGTCGCGATGGCCTGCCGGTTCCCCGGCGGCGTGCGCTCGCCGGAAGGGCTGTGGGACCTGGTGGTCCGTGGCGGGGACGCCGTCTCGGCGTTCCCCGCCAACCGCGGCTGGGACACCGCGACGCTGTTCGACGACGCCGATCGCCCGGGCACGACCTACGCCCGCGAAGGCGCCTTCCTGCACGACGCCGACCTCTTCGACGCCGGGTTCTTCGGGATCTCGCCGCGGGAGGCCCTGGCCATGGACCCCCAGCAGCGGCTGCTGCTGGAGACCTCGTGGGAGGTCTTCGAACGCGCCGGGATCGACCCGGCGGCCCTGCGCGGCAGCCGGACCGGCGTGTTCGTCGGCTCCAACGGCCAGGACTACCTGACCCTGCTGCGCTCCTCGGCCGAGGACGTCGAGGGCTACCTCGGCACCGGCAACGCGGCGAGCGTCGTCTCCGGCCGGCTGGCGTACCTGTTCGGGTTCGAGGGTTCGGCGCTGACCGTCGACACGGCGTGCTCGTCGTCGCTGGTCGCGCTGCACCTCGCCGCGCAAGCGCTGCGCCAGGGCGAATGCGACCTGGCGCTGGCCGGCGGCGTCACCGTGATGGCGACGCCGGGGACGTTCGTCGAGTTCAGCCGCCAGCGCGGGCTCGCCCCGGACGGCCGGGTCAAGGCGTTCGCCGAGGCGGCCGACGGCACCGGCTGGGGCGAAGGCGCCGGCGTGCTGCTGGTCGAGCGGCTGTCGGACGCCCGGCGCCACGGCCACGACGTCCTCGCCGTGGTGCGCGGCTCGGCGGTCAACCAGGACGGCGCGTCCAACGGTCTCACCGCGCCCAACGGACCGGCCCAGCAACGGGTGATCCGGGCGGCTCTGGACAGCGCTCGGCTGTCCACTTCGGACGTCGACGTCGTCGAAGCCCACGGCACCGGCACCACTCTGGGTGACCCGATCGAAGCCCAGGCGCTCCTGGCGACCTACGGCCAGGACCGGGAAACGCCGTTGTGGCTGGGTTCGGTGAAGTCGAACATCGGCCACACCCAGGCGGCGGCCGGTGTCGCCGGGGTGATCAAGATGGTCATGGCCATGCGCCATGGCGTCCTCCCGAAGACGTTGCACGTCGACCGTCCTTCGTCCCATGTGGACTGGTCGGCCGGTGCGGTGGAGCTGCTGACCGAGCCGCGCGAGTGGACGGCCGACCGGCCGCTGCGGGCCGCGGTGTCGTCGTTCGGCGTCAGCGGCACCAACGCGCACACCATCCTCGAGTCCGTCCCGCCCGCCGAGCCCGTGCCCGCGGAGGCGCCGGTGGGCACGCTGACGCCGTGGCCGCTGTCGGCGAAGACGCCGGAAGCGGTGCAGGAGCAGCTTTCCCGCCTCGCCGAGGTGCCGGCCGACCCCGCGGCCATCGCCCGGACGCTGACCACCCGGACCGCCCTCGGCCACCGCGCGGTCGTCCTCGACGGCAAGGTGGTCACCGGGGAAGCCCGGGAGGACACCCGGCTGGCGGTGTTGTTCACCGGCCAGGGCGCCCAGCGGATCGGGATGGGCCGTGAGCTGTACCAGCGGTTCCCGGTCTACGCGTCGGCGTTCGACGAAGTGTGCGCGCACTTCCGGCCGGAGCTGCGCGAGGCCTTCGACGACGCCGAGCGCCTGGAGCGCACGGAGTTCACCCAGCCGGCGTTGTTCGCTCTCGAAGTCGCTTTGTTCCGCCTGGTCGAGTCGTTCGGCGTACGCCCGGACTTCGTCGCCGGGCATTCGATCGGGGAGATCGCGGCCGCGCACGTGGCCGGGGTGCTGTCCCTGTCCGATGCGTGCACGCTGGTCTCGGCCCGAGCCTCCTTGATGCAGGCGCTGCCGCCGGGCGGGGCGATGGTCTCGATCGCCGCGCCGGAGCCGGCCGTCACCTTGATCGAGGGCGTCTCGATCGCGGCGGTGAACGGCCCCGAGTCGGTGGTCATCTCCGGCGAGGAGTCCGCGGTCCTCGAAGTCGCGGCGCAGTTCCCCAAGACCAAGCGCCTGTCGGTGAGCCACGCGTTCCACTCGCCGTTGATGGACCCGATGCTCGACGAGTTCCGCGCGGTCGTCGAACAACTCCAGTACCACCCGGCCGAGATACCGGTGCTCTCGAATGTGAGCGGTGCTCTCGCTTCGTCGTTCACGGCGGACTACTGGGTCCGGCACGTCCGGGAACCGGTCCGGTTCGCCGACGGTGTCGCGGCACTCGAAGCCGAAGGTGTCGGCACCTTCCTCGAACTCGGCCCCGACGGCGTCCTCAGCGCGATGGTGCCGGGGGCGGCCTTCCCCGCGCTGCGGCGGGACCGCGACGAGGAACGCACCCTGCTGACCGCCCTGGCCGGGATGTGGGTCCGCGGCGGCACCGTCGACTGGGCGGCCCACCTGCCCGCCGGACCGCGGGCCGACCTGCCCCCGTACCCGTTCCAGCGCGAACGGTTCTGGCCGCGCCCCGCACGGCACCACGTCGAGCTCGACCGGTACCGGATCGCCTGGACTCCTTTGGCGCCCACCGGGACGCGTGCCCTCGCCGGCGACTGCCTCGTCGTCGACCCGTCCCCGCAGCTCGAAGCCGCCCTGGCCGGGTGGGACGGCCGCGTGGTGCGCCTCGACGGCCCGGTCACCGCCGAGGACCTGCGGGGCATCGACCCGGTCGTCGTGCTCAGCGGCGCCGGACCGGAACCGGCCATCGGCCTCCTCCGGGCCCTCGGCGACGCCGGGATCGACGCGCCGCTGTGGTGCGTCACGTCGGGCGCCGTCCGGGTCACCGACGCGGACCCCGCACCGGATCCGGACCAGGCCGCCGTCTGGGGCCTCGGCCGCGTCGCCGCGCTCGAACACCCGGACCGCTGGGGCGGCCTGATCGACGTTTCGTCCACTGTGGACCCGAAGAATTTCCAGGCGTTGCTCGGCGGTGGCGAGGACCAGATCGCCCTCCGCGCGGAAGGGATCTTCGGTCGTCGGCTCGAGCACGCGCATCCGACGGGTCCGAAGTGGACTCCGCGCGGCACTGTGCTCGTCACCGGCGGCACCGGAGCGCTCGGCTCGCACGTCGCCCGCCGTCTCGCCCGCGAAGGCGCCGATCACCTCGTGCTCGTCTCGCGCCGGGGCGCCGACGCGCCGGGTGCCACCGAACTGGGCGCGGAACTCGCCGAGCTGGGCACCCGGGTGACGTTCGCCGCCGGCGACGTCGCGGACCGGGACTTCGTGGCCGACCTCCTGGAGCGGGTCAGCCCCGGGCTCACCGCCGTCGTGCACACGGCCGGCGTCGTCCGATCCGCCCCCCTGTCCGAAGTGGACGACTTCGCGGACCACTGGGCGGCCAAGGCAGCCGGCGCCCGCCACCTCGACGAACTCCTCGCCGACACCGACCTCGACGCGTTCGTCCTCTTCTCCTCGATCGCCGGCGTCTGGGGCAGCGGGCAGCAGGGCGGCTACGGCGCCGCCAACGCCTATCTCGACGCGCTCGCCGAAGCCCGCCGCGCCCGCGGCCTGGCCGCCACCGCGGTGGCCTGGGGCCCGTGGGCGGACGGCGGGATGGCCGCCGACAACGACGCCGAGGACTACCTGCTCCGCCGCGGCCTGCGCGCGCTGAACCCGGACGCGGCCGTCTCGGCTCTGCTGCACGCCGCGGGCGGCGACACGAACGTGACCGTTGCCGACGTCGACTGGCCCCGGTTCACCGCCGCCTTCACCTCCCGGCGGCCGAGCACGCTGCTGAGCACGATCCCCGAAGCCGTCCTCGAAGAACCGGTGGCCGAACCCGGCGGTCTCGTCACTCGGCTGCGCGGCCTGTCCCCGGCCGCCGCCGGCGACGTGCTGCTGCAGCTGGTCCGCGACCAGGCCGCCGCGGTGCTCGGCCACCCCAGCGCGGCCGCCGTCGCCCCGGACCGGGCGTTCCAGGACCTCGGCTTCGACTCCCTGACCGCGATCGAACTGCGGGACGCCCTGCGCACGGAAACCGGCCTCGCGCTGCCCGCGACGCTCGTCTACGACTGGCCGACACCGGCGGCGCTCGCCGGGCACCTGCGGGCCGGCGTCCTGGGGGACGCGGTCGCCGTAGCCCCCACGACGGTGTCCGCGGCCGCCGACGAGCCGATCGCGATCGTCGCGATGAGCTGCCGGTACGCGGGCGGCGTCGCCTCGCCGGAAGACCTGTGGCGCCTGGTGTCCGAGGGTGCGGACGCGGTGTCGGGCTTCCCCGCCGACCGCGGCTGGGACCTGGAGAACCTCTACGACGCCGACCCCGCGCGGCTCGGCTCGGTGACGGTCACCGAAGGCGCGTTCCTCGACGCTGCGGGCGCGTTCGACGCCGGGTTCTTCGGCATCTCGCCGCGTGAAGCCCTTGCGATGGACCCGCAGCAACGGCTCCTGCTGGAGCTCGCGTGGGAGGCCTTCGAGCGCGCGGGCCTCGACCCGGCGACCCTGCGGGGCAGCCGGACCGGCGTCTTCGCGGGCACGAACAGCCACGACTACATGACCCTGCTCCTCGGCTCGGCCGACGTCCTCGAAGGCCACTTGGCCACCGGCAACGCGGCGAGCGTCGCCTCGGGCCGGCTGGCCTACACCTTCGGGCTGGAAGGCCCGGCCGTCTCGGTGGACACGGCGTGTTCGTCGTCGCTGGTCGCGCTGCACCTGGCGGTCCAGTCGCTGCGGCTCGGCGAGTGCACGATGGCCCTGGCCGGCGGGGTGACGGTGATGGCCACGCCGGGCACGTTCGTCGAGTTCAGCCGCCAGCGCGGCCTCGCCGCCGACGGCCGTTGCAAGGCCTTCGCCGACGCCGCGGACGGCACGGCCTGGGGTGAAGGCGCCGGCCTGCTGCTGCTGGAGCGGCTGTCGGACGCGCAGCGCCACGGCCACCGGATCCTGGCCGTGGTCCGCGGCTCGGCGGTCAACTCCGACGGCGCGTCGAACGGCCTGACCGCGCCGAACGGCCCGGCCCAGCAGCGCGTCATCCGCGCGGCACTGGCCGACGCCGGACTGTCCACTTCGGACGTAGACGCTGTCGAAGCACACGGCACCGGAACGACCCTCGGCGACCCGATCGAAGCCCAGGCGTTGCTGGCCACCTACGGCCAGTCGCGTGAGGCGCCGCTGTGGCTGGGCTCGGTGAAGTCGAACATCGGCCACACCCAGGCGGCGGCGGGTGTCGCGGGTGTGATCAAGATGGTGATGGCGATGCGGCACGGCGTGCTGCCGCGGACGTTGCACGTGGACACGCCTTCGTCCCATGTGGACTGGACGTCGGGTGCGGTCGAACTGCTGACCGAGTCGCGCGAGTGGACGGCCGACCGTCCGCTGCGGGCCGCGGTGTCGTCGTTCGGCATGAGCGGCACCAACGCGCACACGGTCCTGGAAGCCTTCCCGCAGGCCGAAACCGCGCCCAGTCCTGAGGCGGGGCCAGTGCCGTGGGTGCTGTCGGCGCGGTCGGCCGACGCGTTGCGCGGGCAAGCGCAGGCTCTGCTCGCGCAGGTCGGCGCGTCTCCGGCCGACATCGGCTTTTCCTTGGCGACCACCCGGGCTTCGCTCCCGCACCGCGCGGTCGTGATCGGCGACGTCGCTGCGGGCCTGTCCGCGCTGGCCGAGGGCACCCCGGCGGCCAACGTCGTCACCGGCGTGGCCGAGGCGCCGGGCAAGGTCGCGCTGGTGTTCCCCGGCCAGGGCTCCCAGTGGACCGGGATGGCGCTCGAACTCGCGGAGTCCGCACCGGTGTTCGCCGCCCGGCTGGACGAGTGCGCGACCGCGTTGGAATCCTTTGTGGACTGGCGACTTCGTGACGTGCTGGCCGATGCGGAGGCGTTGAGCCGGGTCGACGTGGTACAGCCTGCCTTGTTCGCGGTCATGGTGTCGCTGGCGGAGCTGTGGCGGTCGTTCGGCGTGGTCCCGGACGCCGTCGTCGGCCACTCCCAAGGGGAGATCGCCGCTGCGGTCGTCTCAGGTGCACTGTCTCTTGAGGACGGGGCACGCGTGGTGACCCTGCGCAGCAGGGCGATCCTCGCCCTGGCCGGCCGCGGCGGAATGGTCTCGGTGGCCGCACCGCTCGACGACGTGGCGGCGAGGCTGGGCGACGGACTGTCGATCGCGGCGGTGAACGGCCCCACTGCCGTCGTCGTCTCCGGGGCGCCGGCTGCGCTCGACGAGCTGATCAAGTTCTGCGAAGCCGACGGGATCCGCGCGAAGCGGGTGCCGGTGGACTACGCCTCCCACTCCGCCCAGGTCGAACAGCTGCGCGACGAACTCCTCGACGTCCTGGCCCCGATCACACCCCGCCCGGGCGAAACCGCCTTCATCTCGACGGTGACCGGCGAGTGGAACGAACACGTCGATGCCGAGTACTGGTACACCAACCTCCGCAGCACCGTCCGCCTCGACACGGCAATCGAGCGCCTGAAGAGCGAAGGTTTCGGGACGTTCATCGAAGCGTCACCGCACCCGGTGCTGACCATGGCGCTCGGCGAGGACGTCGTCGCGCTGGGCTCTCTCCGCAAGAACGACGGCGGCCTCACCCGCTTCCACACCGCCCTCGCCGAGGCCCACCTCAGAGGCGTCACCATCGACTGGACGCCGGCGTTCCCGGACGCCCACGTCGTCGACCTCCCCACCTACGCCTTCCAGCGCAAGCAGTATTGGCCCCGCCCGGCCGCGCGCACCGGCGACGCCGCCGGGCTCGGCCTCGGCGCCGTCGACCACCCGCTGCTCGGCGCCGCCGTCACCCTCGCCGACGACGACCGGCTCGTCCTCACCGGACGGCTCTCGCGGCAGACCCACCCCTGGCTCGCCGACCACGACATCCTCGGCGCCGCCCTGCTGCCCGGCACGGCGTTCGCCGAACTCGCGCTCCACGCGGGCGACCACACCGGCTGCGGCACCGTCGAAGAACTCACCCTCGGCGCGCCCCTCGCCGTGCCCGCCACCGGCGGCGTCCAGCTCCAGGTCGTCGTCGACCCGCCGGGCGAAGACGGCCGCCGCGGCCTGACCATCAGCGCCCGCCCCGACCAGCCCGGCGCGCGCTGGACCCGGCACGCCCAGGGCGTCCTGGCCCCCGGTTCTCCCGAACCCGCCGGGCTCCCGGCCGAATGGCCCCCGACCGCCGAACATCTCGACGTCGACGCCCACTACGCTGCGCTCGCCGAGGCCGGCTACCACTACGGGCCCGCCTTCCGCGGCCTCCGCGCGGCCTGGCGCCACGACGGCGCGGTGTTCGCCGAGGTCGAGCTGCCCGGCACCGACGCGTTCGCCGTGCACCCCGCCCTGCTCGACGCCGCCCTGCACGCACTGGGGCTCGGCGGGTTCTTCCCCGACGACGGCCAAGCGCGGCTGCCGTTCGCCTTCACCGAGGTCGCCCTGTTCGCCACCGGAGCCACCGCCCTGCGGGTGCGCCTGGCCGCGGCCGGGCCGAACGCGGTCTCGGTCGTGGCCACCGACCCGGCCGGAAACCCGGTCGCCAGCATCGGCTCCCTCGCGTTCCAGGTCACCTCGTCCACAGTGGACGCAACGCCGGAGGCGTTGTTCCGCACGGAATGGACCCCGCTCGCCCAGGTCGTGAGTGGTAAGGCGGGTTCTAACCCGCCTTACCACTCACAACTGGCCAGGCTCGATGTCGTGCCGGCCGCTGTTGTGCTGCCGGTGACGAGTGTCGACCAGGTCCTCGAAGCCGCGCAGGAGTGGCTGGCCGACGCGCGGTTCGCCCACGCCCGGCTCGTCGTGCTCACCACCGGCGCACTCGCCGCGCTCCCCGGCGACCCGGTGCCCGCCCTGGCCCAGGCCCCGGCGTGGGGTCTGATCCGCTCGGCGCAGTCCGAGCACCCGGGCCGGTTCGTGCTCGTGGACGTCGACGACCGGGCCGACGTGACGGCCGCGATCGGAACCGCGCTCGCCTCGGGCGAACCGCAGGTCGCCGCCCGCGCCGGGACGCTGCTCGTCCCGCGCCTCGCCCGTCCGGCGGCGGAGCTGACCCTGCCCGCGGACGACGCCTGGCGCGTCGGCACCACCGGCACCGGCACGCTCGAGGGCCTGGCGACGATGCCGGTTCCCGAAGCCGAACTGGGGCCCGACGAGATCCGGGTCGAGGTCCGCGCGGCCGGGCTGAACTTCCGGGACGTCCTCATCACCCTCGGGATGTACCCGGGCCAGGCGCTGATGGGCGGCGAGGCCGCGGGTGTCGTCCGGGAAACCGGGGCACGGGTCCGGGGACTCGCCGTCGGCGACCGCGTCACCGGCCTGTTCACCGGTGCGCTCGGCCCGGTCGCGGTCACCGACCACCGCCTGGTGACGCCGATGCCGGCGGAGTGGAGCTTCGCCGACGCCGCGTCGGTGCCCGTCGCCTTCGCCACCGCCTACTACGGCCTGTTCGACCTCGGCGGGCTCGAAGCGGGCCAGTCCGTGCTCGTCCACGCGGCCGCGGGCGGCGTCGGGATGGCCGCGGTCCAGCTCGCCCGCTGGAAGAACGCCGAGGTGTTCGCCACCGCGAGCACGTCGAAACACGACGTGCTCGAAGGACTGGGGCTCGACACCGTCCACATCGGAGACTCCCGCTCGCTGTCCTTCGAGGACCACTTCCGCGAAGCGACCGGCGGCCGCGGTGTCGACGTCGTGCTCGACGCCCTGGCCGGCGAGTTCGTCGACGCGTCCCTGCGGCTGCTGCCGCGCGGCGGCCGGTTCGTCGAGATGGGCAAGGCCGACGTCCGCGACGCCGAAGACGTCGCCCGAGCCCACGAAGGGGTGCGCTACCGCGCGTTCGACCTCATCGAAGCGGGCCCCGAACGGCTGCAGGAGATCCTGCGCGAACTCGCCGGGCTCTTCGAAACCGGCGCGCTCACCCCGCTGCCGCGGCGGACCTGGGACATCCGGCAGGTGCCGGAGGCGTTCCGGTTCATCAGCCAGGCCCGGCACGTCGGCAAGAACGTCGTGACCCTGCCGCGGAAACCCGACCCGGACGGCACCGTGCTCGTCACCGGCGGCACCGGTACGCTCGGCGCCCGGATCGCGCGGCACCTGGTGACCGCGCAGGGCGTCCGGCGGCTGCTCCTGCTCAGCCGCCGCGGCCCGGACGCTCCCGGCGCCACCGAACTGACCGACGAGCTGACCACCCTGGGCGCCGAAGTCTCCGTCGTCGCGTGTGACGCGGCCGACCGGGACGCGCTCGCCGAGGTGCTGGCCGACCGGCCGCTCACCGGGGTGGTGCACACCGCCGGGGTCCTCGACGACGGCCTGCTGACCAGCCTCGATCCGGCGAAGCTCGCGGCCGTGCTGCGGCCCAAGGTCGACGCCGCCGTCAACCTGCACGAGCTGACGCGCGACCAGGACCTCGCGTTGTTCGTGCTCTTCTCGGCGGCCGCGGGCGTGTTCGGCACGGCCGGGCAGGGCAACTACGCGGCCGCGAACACCGCCCTCGACGCCCTGGCCGCGCACCGCCGCGCGCTCGGCCTGCCGGGCGTGTCCCTGGCCTGGGGCCTGTGGGCGGAGGCCAGCGGCATGACCGGCCACCTCGGCGCCGCCGACCTGGCCCGGATGTCGCGGGGCGGCATGACCGGGCTGTCCGACGTCGAAGGCCTGGCGCTGTTCGACGCGGCCATCGCCCGCGGCGAAACCTTGGCCATCCCGGCCCGGCTCGACCTCTCCGCCACGACCGGCCCGGTGCCGCCGCTGCTCCGCGGGCTCGTCCGCGGCACCCGCCGGACCGCCACGGCGGTGCCGACGGGGGACGACCTGACCGCCCGCCTGCGGAACCTGCCGGCCGCCGAGCGCGACCGCCGGCTGCTGGAGCTGGTCCGCGACCACGTCGCCGCGGTGCTCGGGCACGACACGGCCGGCGAGATCGAGCCGGGCCGCTCGTTCGCCGAGCTCGGCTTCGACTCCCTGACCGCCGTCGAACTGCGCAACCGGCTCGGCGCCGCGACCGGCCTGCGGCTGCCCGCGACGCTCGTCTTCGACCATCCGGCCCCGGCGTCTCTGGTGGCCTTTCTGCGGACCGCGCTCTTCGGTGCTGAGCCCGAGCCGGCCGCGGTGGTCCCGGCCGGCGCGACCGGTGACGATCCGGTCGTCATCGTCGCGATGAGCTGCCGCTACCCGGGCGCGGTCACCTCGCCGGAGGACCTGTGGGCCCTGGTCGCGGGCGGCGTCGACGCGATCTCGCCGTTCCCCTCCGACCGCGGCTGGGACCTCGACGGCCTGTACGCGCCCGAACCCGGGACGCCGGGCCGCGTCTCCACGCGCAACGGCGGGTTCGTGGCCGACGCCGGCCGGTTCGACCCGGAACTGTTCGACATCTCGCCGCGCGAAGCGCTGACCATGGACCCGCAGCAGCGGCTCCTGCTGGAAGCGACGTGGGAGGCGTTCGAACGCGCCGGCATCGACCCGCTGTCGGTCCGCGGCAGCCGGACCGGCGTGTTCGTCGGCGCGGCCACCTCCGGCTACGGTGCCGGCGCGGCCACCGACGGTCTCGAGGGGCACCTGATGACCGGCGGGACGTCGTCGGTGGCCTCAGGCCGGCTGTCGTACGTGTTCGGCCTGGAAGGCCCGGCGCTGACGGTGGACACGGCGTGCTCGTCGTCGCTGGTCGCACTGCACCTGGCGGTGCAGTCGCTGCGAAGCGGCGAATGCGACCTGGCGCTCGCGGGCGGGGTGACGGTCATGCCGACGCCGGGCGTGCTGCTCGCGTTCAGCCAGCAGCGCGGCCTGGCCGGGGACGGCCGGTGCAAGGCGTTCGCCGAGGGCGCGGACGGCACCGGCATGGCCGAGGGCGTCGGCCTGCTGCTGGTGGAGCGGCTGTCGGACGCGCGCCGGCACGGGCACGACGTCCTGGCCGTGGTGCGCGGGTCGGCGGTGAACTCCGACGGCGCGTCGAACGGCCTGACCGCGCCGAACGGCCCGTCCCAGCAGCGGGTGATCCGGGCCGCCCTGGCCGACGCGGGCCTGCGTCCGTCCGAAGTGGACGCTGTGGAGGCGCACGGTACCGGGACGAAACTGGGCGACCCGATCGAAGCCCAGGCCCTGCTGGCGACCTACGGGCAGGATCGTTCGACGCCGTTGTGGCTCGGCTCGGTGAAGTCCAACCTGGGCCACACCCAGGCCGCGGCCGGGGTCGCGGGTGTGATCAAGATGGTGCTGGCGATGCGGCACGGCGTCCTGCCGCGGACGTTGCACGTGGACGCGCCGACGTCCCAAGTGGACTGGACGTCCGGTGCGGTCGAGCTGCTGACTTCGGCGCGCGAGTGGACCTCCGACGGGCCGCGGCGCGCGGGTGTCTCATCGTTCGGCATCTCGGGCACCAACGCCCACACCATTCTCGAGCAAGCCCCGGACGCCGTGGCCGAGGAGCGCTCGCCGGTCACCGGCCCGGTGCCGTGGCTGCTCTCGGCCAAGACCCCGGCGGCCCTGCGTGCCCAGGCCACCCGGCTGCACGACTTCCTCAGCGACCGCGAAGTGCACCCCGCGGACGTGGCGCTGAGCCTGGCCACCACCCGCGCCGACCTCGGCCACCGCGCCGCGGTCGTCGGCGAGACCGGCCCGGAGCTGCTGGCCGGGCTGGCCGCGCTCGGCGACCTCGGCGCCCTCACCGGCAGCGGGACACCCGGCCGCCTGGCCGTCCTCTTCACCGGGCAAGGCGCGCAGCGACCCGGGATGGGCCAGGAGCTGTCCGCGCGGTTCCCGGTGTTCGCGCAGGTCTTCGACGAGGTCCGCGCCCTGCTCGGCGACGTCGGACCGGGCGACCTCGACCAGACCGGGCATGCGCAGCGGGCGATCTTCGCTCTCGAAGTCGCGCTCTTCCGGCTCGTCGAATCCTGGGGCGTCCGGCCGGACTTCGTGGCCGGGCACTCGATCGGCGAACTGGCCGCCGCGCACGTCGCCGGCGTGCTGTCGCTGCCCGACGCGTGCATGCTGGTCGCCGCGCGGGCGGGCCTGATGCAGGCGCTGCCCGAAGGCGGCGCGATGGTCGCCGTCGGCGCACCCGAAGCGGACGTCGAGGCCGCGTTGACCGACGGCGTCGGCATCGCCGCGGTCAACGGGCCGGCCAGCACCGTGCTCTCCGGTCCGGAGCCCGCCGTGCTGGCGCTCGCGGGTGAGTTCGCGGCCCGCGGTGTCAAGACCAAGCGGCTGCGCGTCAGCCACGCCTTCCACTCGCCGCTGATGGACCCGATGCTGGCGGAATTCGGGACGGTGGCGGCGAAACTGACCTACCGCGAGCCGGTGATCCCGGTCGTGTCGACCCTGACCGGCGCGCTCGTCTCGTCGTTCACGGCCGACTATTGGGTGCGGCACGTGCGGGAGACCGTCCGGTTCGCCGACGCGGTCCGCACCCTCGCCGACCAGGGGACGAGCACCTTCCTGGAGGTCGGCCCCGACGGCGTCCTCTCCGCGATGGCGGCCGAAACCGCCGACGTCCCGGCGATTCCGACCCTGCGCGCCGGCGAAGACGAGCCGCGGGCCGTGGTCACGGCGTTCGCGCGGCTCCGGACCGCCGGTTTCCCGCTCGACGCCTCGGCCCTCCTCGAAGGTGCCCGGCGGACCGAACTGCCGACGTACGCCTTCCAGCGATCGCACTTCTGGCTCGAACCCGCTTCTCCGGCGTCCACTGTGGACGCTGGCCGGTACCGGGTCGGCTGGCGTCCGGTGGCCGCGTCCGCGGGACGGCTGACCGGCCGCTGGCTCGTCGTCGGCGATGTCCTCGCCGACGACGTCGCGCGGGCGCTGGCCGCTCACGGCGCCGAGCCGGTGGTCTCGTCCGGTGCGGGGGACCGCGCCACCCTGACCGCTCTGCTGCGCGACCACGCCGACGTCGAGGGTGTCGTCTCGTTGCTGGCCCTCACCGGTGACGCGGAGGCGGGGCTCGCCGCCAACCTGACGCTCACCCAGGTTTTCGCCGATTCCGGCGTCCCGGCCCGGCTGTGGTGCCTCACCCAGGGCGCGGTGCACGGCGTTTCCCGCCCGGACCAGGCGACCACCTGGGGTTTCGGCCGGATCGCGGCGCTCGAGCTGCCGTCCGCCTGGGGCGGCCTCGCCGACCTGCCGGAAACCCTCGACGCGGCGGCCGGGGCCCGGCTCGCCGCGGTCCTCGCCGACGGCACCGAAGACGAGGTCGCCATCCGCGCGGACGGCGTCTTCGCCCGCCGGCTCGCCCCCGCCCCGGTTCGGGAAACCCGGGACTGGCGGCCCCGCGGCACGATCCTGATCACCGGCGGCACCGGCGCGCTGGGCGCCGCCATAGCACGGGAACTCGCCGAGGCAGGCGCCGAACACCTCGTCCTCACCAGCCGACACGGCGTCGAGGCACCCGGCGCGGCCGAGCTGGCCTCGGAGCTGTCCGCCCTCGGCGTCCGCGTCACGCTCGCCGCCTGCGACGCGGCCGACCGGGACGCCCTGGCCGGCGTCCTCGCGGCGATCCCGGCGGACCTGCCGCTGACCGCGGTGGTGCACGCGGCCGGGACGGGCCAGCACGGCCCGCTCACCGAGATCACGCCCGAGGAGGTGTCCGCCGTCCTCGCCGGGAAGGTGGCCGGCGCGCGGCACCTCGACGAGCTGACGCACGACCTCGACGTGTTCGTGCTGTTCTCCTCGAT
Source organism: Amycolatopsis sp. NPDC004772 (assembly GCF_053601215.1). Lineage (NCBI taxonomy): Bacteria > Bacillati > Actinomycetota > Actinomycetes > Pseudonocardiales > Pseudonocardiaceae > Amycolatopsis > Amycolatopsis sp. NPDC004772. Next base: position 50,582 of record NZ_JBSGBK010000019.1, on the reverse strand, counting down.
CTCCGGGGTGTGGGGCAGCGGCGAGCAGGCGGTTTACGGCGCGGCCAACGCCTTCCTCGACGCGCTCGCCGAAGAACGCCGTGCCCGCGGGCTGGCCGCGACCGCGATCGCGTGGGGCCCGTGGGCCGGCTCGGGGATGGCGGCCGACGCCGACGCCGTCCGGATGCTGCGCGGACGCGGCCTGCCGCCGATCGACCCGGCGAAGGGTGTCGCGGCCTTCCGGCAAGCCCTGGCCGCCGACGACCCGGCCGTCGTCGTCGCGGACGTCGACTGGGCCCGGTTCACGCCGGTCTTCACCGCGGCCCGCCCGCGCCCGCTGCTGGCCGACCTCCCGGCAGCACGGGAGGCCGCGGCCGAGCCGGAGCCGACGTCGACCGGGTTCGCGTCGCTGCCCGCGGGGGAGCGGCCGAAGGCGCTGCTCACGCTGGTCCTCGACCAGGTCGCGGGCGTGCTCGGGCACAGCTCGGGCGCGGCGATCGGGCCCGAACGCGCGTTCAAGGAACTCGGGTTCGACTCGCTGATGGCTGTCGAGCTGCGCAACCGGCTGGGCGCCGGGACCGGGCTGAGCCTGCCCGCGTCGCTCGCCTTCGACCATCCGACGGCCGCCGACCTGGCCGAGGAACTCGACCGCCGGTTCGGGGGCGGCGACTCCGGCGTCCGCCTGCTCGACGAGCTCGATCGGCTCGAGGCTGCGTTCGAGACGGCCACCGAAGCGGACCTGGCCCGCGACGAAATCACCGTGCGCCTGAGGAGCGTCCTCTCGCGGTGGACCGAGCTGGCCGGCGGGACCGACCTGAGCGGCGCCGGCGACGACGAGCTCTTCGACTTCATCGACAGCACCTTCCGGACTTCTTGAGACAGTGGGGCTTTGATGGCCAACGAGCAGAAACTCCGTGACTACCTCAAGTTCGTCACGGCCGATCTGAAGGACACCCGCGACCGGCTGGCCGACGTCGAGGCCCGGGACTCCGAGCCCGTCGCGATCGTGGCCATGAGCTGCCGCTACCCGGGCGGCGTCGCTTCGCCCGAGGACCTGTGGCGCCTGGTCGAGAGCGGAACGGACGCGATCGGCGGCTTCCCCGGCGACCGCGGCTGGCCCCTGGGCCGGTTCCAGGGCGGCTTCCTCCACGACGCGGCCGAGTTCGACGCGGATTTCTTCGGCATCTCACCTCGTGAAGCGCTGGCCATGGACCCGCAGCAGCGGCTCCTGCTGGAGACGTCGTGGGAACTCCTGGAGCGGGCTCGAATCGCGCCGAAGTCGTTGCGGCGCAGCAGCACCGGCGTGTTCGTGGGCGGCGCGGCGTCCGGGTACGGCACCGCCGGCGATGAGGAGGTGGCCGGCTACCTGCTCACCGGAACGGCGGGCAGTGTCCTTTCCGGACGGTTGTCGTACCACCTCGGCCTGGAGGGCCCGTCGCTCACGATCGACTCGGCGTGCTCGTCCTCGCTGGTGGCGTTGCATTTGGCCACCCAGGCGTTGCGACGCGGCGAGTGCATCCTCGCGATCGCCGGCGGCGTCACGATCATGGCCACCCCGGGCACGTTCGCCGAGTTCGACCGCCAGGGCGGCCTGGCCGCGGACGGCCGTTGCAAGGCCTTCGCCGACGCGGCCGACGGAACGGGCTGGGCCGAAGGCGTGGGGTTGCTGCTGGTGGAGCGCCTGTCGGACGCGCGCCGCAACGGCCACCCGGTCCTGGCGCTCCTCCGCGGCTCGGCGGTGAACTCCGACGGCGCGTCGAACGGCCTCACGGCGCCGAACGGCCCGTCCCAGCGCCGCGTGATCACGGCGGCGTTGTCGGCGGCGGGGTTGTCCCCATCGGACGTCGATGTCGTCGAGGCCCACGGAACGGGCACGGCCCTGGGCGACCCGATCGAGGCGCAGGCCCTGCTGGCGACGTACGGCCAGGACCGTTCGACACCGCTGTGGTTGGGATCGGTGAAGTCGAACATCGGCCACACGCAGTCGGCATCCGGCGTGGCGGGCGTGATCAAGATGGTGCAGGCCATGCGCCATGGCGTCCTCCCGCAGACGTTGCACGTGGACTCGCCATCGTCCAAAATAGACTGGTCTACGGGCGAGGTCCGGTTGCTGACCTCGGCGCGCGAGTGGCCGGCTGAACGTCCACGCCGGGCGGGGGTGTCGTCGTTCGGGATTTCGGGGACGAACGCGCACGTGATCCTGGAGGGGGTTTCGCCTTCGCCTACTTCGTCGCCGTCACCTCTTTCGGGGCCGGTTCCGTGGCTGGTGTCGGGGCGCGGCGCGGAGGCTCTGTGTGCGCAGGCCGCGGCACTTGTGCCTTATGCCGACGAGTCTCCCTTGGAGGTTGGTGCGACGCTGTTGTCCGGCCGGGCGACGTTCGAGGATCGAGCGGTGGTGTTCGGCTCGTCGGCGGCCGAGTTCCGGACGGGCCTTTCGGCTCTGGCTGCGGGCGGTGAAGCGCCCAACGTGGTGCGCGGAAGGGTTGTCCCGGGCGGGTTGGCGGTGTTGTTCACCGGCCAGGGTGCGCAGCGGGTCGGGATGGGTCTGGAGCTCTACGAGCGTTTCCCGGTTTATGCTGCGGCTTTCGATGAGGTCCTTTCGCACTTCGATCCGTCGTTGCGGGCGGCTTTTGATGATCAGTCGCTGTTGGATCGGACGGAGTTCACCCAACCGGCGTTGTTCGCGCTCGAGGTGGCGCTGTTTCGGTTGGTGTCGTCCTTCGGTGTGCGCCCGGACTTCGTGGCTGGCCACTCGATCGGCGAACTGGTCGCTGCCCACGTGGCCGGTGTCCTCTCCCTCGAGGATGCCTGCCGCCTGGTCTCCGCTCGCGCGTCGTTGATGCAGGCGCTGCCCGCCGGTGGCGCGATGGTCTCGATCGTCGCCCCCGAATCTGCCATCCCCCTCACCGAGGGTGTCGCCGTCGCAGCGGTCAATGGCCCTGAGTCGGTCGTGATCTCCGGGGACGAGGCCGCGGTCCTCGACATCGCCGCTCAGTTCCCCAAAACCAAGCGTCTCCCGGTGAGCCACGCGTTCCACTCCCCACTCATGGACCCAATGCTCGCCGAGTTCCGCGCGATCGCCGAGACCCTCACGTACCACCCAGCGCAGATACCAGTGCTCTCGAATGTGAGCGGTGCTCTCGCTTCGACGTTCTCAGCCGAGTACTGGGTCCGCCACGTGCGCGAGACGGTCCGCTTCGCCGACGGAGTGTCCACCTTGGAATCCGCGGGCGTCGGCGTGTTCCTGGAGCTGGGCCCCGACGGCATCCTCAGCGCCATGGTCGGCGGCACGGCGATCCCGGCGTTGCGGCGAGACCGCTCTGAAACGAGAGCACTGCTCTCGGCGTTGAGCACTGCTCACGTCCAGGGTGTGGTCGTCGACTGGACACAGCTCCTGCCTTCCGAGAGGCACGCGGACCTGCCCACGTACGCGTTCCAGCGACAGCACTACTGGCTGACCGGCCCGCCGCCGGAAGTGTCCACGGAGGACCGGGCATTCTGGTCGGCGGTCGAAAGCCCGAACCTCGCGGAAACGCTGGGTCTCGACGAGCAGCTGGCGGAAGCCATCCGCCCGGCGTTGTCGGCGTGGCGCGACCGAAGCCGCCGGGACGGCAAGGTGGCGTCGTGGCGCTACCGGACCGAGTGGAAGCCGCTGGTCCCGGCAGCCGGACAACCGGGCGACTGGCTGTTGATCGCCCCCGAGGGCAGCGAACCGGCCGCGGCCTTGGCGACCCTGCTCACCGGCGTCGTACCCCTGACCGTGACGAACGAATCCCGCCCCGCACTGGCCGACCGCCTCCGCGAGCTCTCAGCCCACAACTGGACGGCAATCCTTTCGCTGGTCGACCTCCCGGCAACGGCAACCTTGGTCCAAGCCCTCGGCGACGCGGGCATCAAGGCCCCGCTGTGGTCCCTGACCCGCGGAGCGGTGACGATCGGCCGATCCGACGAGCTGAAGGCCCCGGAACAGGCGTCCCTCTGGGGATTCGGCCGAACGGCGGCCCTGGAGCACCCCGACCGCTGGGGCGGCTTGGTGGACCTCCCGCCCACTCTGGACACCCGCGCGGCAGCCCGACTACTGGCCGTCGTGGGCGGCAGCGAAGATCAAGTGGCCATCCGAGCTTCCGGAGCATTCGCCCGCCGCTTGGTCCCCGCCCCGCCCACCGGCCCCTCCCGGAATTGGCACCCGCGCGGCACGGTCCTGATCACCGGAGGAACGGGAGCGCTGGGCGCCCGCGTCGCCCGCTGGGCCGCCGCCAACGGAGCCGACCGGCTCGTCCTGATCTCCCGCCGCGGCCCCGACACCCCCGGCGCAGAGGACCTGGCCGCCGAACTCGCCAACGCAGGGACCGAAACCACCATCAAGTCCTGCGACGTAACCGACCGCGACGCCCTGGCGGCCGTAGTCGACCAAATAGGCGACGACCTCCGCGCGGTGGTCCACACGGCAGGCACCCTCGACGACGGCATCATCGACACCCTCACGCCCGAGCGCCTCGCCAACGTCGAAGCGGCCAAGGTCACCGGCGCGGTCAACCTGAGCGAACTCACCCGCAACCTGGACGCATTCATCGTCTTTTCGGGCATGGCGGCCACCCTCGGAGCGGCGGGCCAGGCCGCCTACGCAGCGGCCAACGCCCGCCTCGACGCCCTGGCCGAAGCCCGCCGAGCAGCAGGCCGGCCGGCCCTCGCGGTGGCATGGGGCCCCTGGTCCGGAGGAGGCATGGCAGGAGCCGACATAACGGCACGGCTAGCCGCCGCCGGCCTCCGCCCACTGGACCCCGACCTCGCTCTGGCGGCGCTCGAAGGCGCCCTGTCCACAGGCGACACAACGATCACCATCGCCGACATCGACTGGCAGATTTTCGCCCCGGCATTCGCGGCGGTCCGCCCAAGCCCCCTGCTCGCGGAACTCCCAGCGTCCACCCGCAACGCGGGCGGCATCACTGCGCCCGCCACCAATCGTGCCTTTCCCGCCGCCTCCAAGACGGCCAACACCATCGCGCGCAGCACCACCGCCAACCCCGCTGCGGCTGCCGCCGCCAACCCTGCCGCGGCTGCTGCCAACCCTGCCGCGGCTGCTGCCGCCAACCCCGCCGCGGTGGGCGCCCGCAACGCCGCCGCGGCTGCCGTTGCCAACCCCGCCGCCGATCCCGCCGCAGGAGGCGCCCGCAATCCCGCCGCGGCCAACGCCCGCGACTCCGCCGTGGCCGCCGCCCGCAACGCCGCCGCGGCTGCCGTTGCCAATCCCGCCGCAGCCGCCGCCCGCGACTCCGCCACTGGCGCGCGCGGCTTCACCGCCGCCGGTGTTCTTGAGCTTGTCCGGGAACAGGTTGCCGCCGTGCTTGGGCATGCCTCGGGCGGCTCTGTCGATCGGCGGCGGGCCTTCAGCGACCTGGGCTTCACCTCTCTCTCGGCCGTCGAACTGCGCAACCGGCTGCGCTCCGCCACCGGGCTTGAGTTGTCCGCCACCCTCACCTTCGACCATCCCGATCCGGATGCTCTCGCCCAGCATCTGTGTGCACTGCTCCAAGGTAAGAGCACTGCTCTCGAAATGGAGCACCCTGCCGGAATGCGCGATGACGAGCCGATCGCCATCGTGGCGATGGCTTGCCGGTTCCCTGGGGATGTTCGCTCGCCCGAAGACCTTTGGGACCTCGTCGCCCGCGGGGGCGATGCCCTGTCCGCTCCGCCTGTCGATCGCGGGTGGCCCTCCGCGCTGGGCGCCGTCAAGCCGGGTGGGTTTCTCACAGACGTGGCCGATTTCGATGCCGAGCTCTTCGGCATCTCGCCGCGCGAAGCCACGGCCATGGACCCGCAGCAGCGGCTCCTCCTCGAGACCGCCTGGGAGCTCTTCGAGCGCGCCGGCCGGGATCCGCGCTCGGTGCGCGGTGAGCGCGTCGGCGTCTTCGCCGGCACCAACGGCCAGGACTACCCTGCCTTGCTCACCGACGCGGGCGACGACGTCGCCGGCTACGTCGGCACGGGCAACGCCGCCGCCGTCGTCTCCGGCCGGATCGCCTACGCCTTCGGGCTCGAAGGGCCCGCCGTCACCGTTGACACCGCGTGCTCGTCCTCGCTGGTCGCGCTCCACTGGGCGCGCCAGGCGCTGCGGGCGGGCGAGTGCGATCTCGCCGTCGCCGGTGGCGTCACCGTGATGGCGACGCCGGGTGCGTTCGTCGAGTTCGACCGCCAGGGCGGGCTCGCCCCGGACGGCCGCTGCAAGGCCTTCGCCGAGGGTGCCGACGGTACGGGCTGGGGCGAAGGCGTCGGCCTGCTGCTGGTGGAACGGCTGTCGGACGCGCGCCGCAACGGTCACGAGGTCCTGGCCGTGGTCCGCGGTTCGGCGGTCAATTCCGATGGTGCGTCGAATGGCTTGACGGCGCCGAACGGCCCGTCGCAGCAGCGGGTGATCCGGGCGGCTCTCGCCGACGCCGGTCTCGGTCCGTCCGAAGTGGACGCCGTGGAGGCGCACGGCACCGGCACCAAGCTCGGCGACCCGATCGAGGCGCAGGCCTTGCTGGCCACCTACGGCCAGGGTCGCGACGAGCCGCTGTGGCTGGGGTCGGTCAAGTCCAACCTGGGCCACACGCAGGCCGCGGCCGGCGTCGCCGGGATCATCAAGATGGTCATGGCGATGCGGAACGGCGTCCTGCCGCGGACGCTGCACGTCGACGCGCCATCGTCGCAGGTGGACTGGTCGGCGGGCGCGGTGGAAGTGCTCGCCGAGACGCGGAAGTGGCCGTCCGACCGGCCGCGCCGCGCGGGCGTGTCGTCCTTCGGGATCTCCGGCACCAACGCCCACACCATCCTCGAACAGGCGCCGGACGACGTCGTCGTGCACGACACCGCGCCGGTGGGTCTGCTTCCGGTGCCGGTCTCGGCGCAGACCGAGCCGGGGTTGCGCGAGCAAGCCCGCCGCCTGCTCGCCGGCGAGCGCGGCGCCCTGCCGGACGTCGCTTTTTCGCTGGCGACCGGCCGCGCGGCCCTGTCCCGGCGCGCGGTGGTGCTCGCCGAGGACGACGGTGACCTCGTCCGCGGCCTGACGGCGCTGGCGGACGGGGCGCCGGATCCGGGCGTGATCCGCGGGGACGTCGAACCGGGCTCGCTCGCCGTGCTCTTCACCGGGCAGGGCGCGCAGCGGGTCGGCATGGGACGGGGACTGTATGACCGGTTCCCGGTGTACGCCGAGGCGTTCGACGCCGTGTGTGCGGAGTTCGACCTGCTGTTGGAGCGTCCGCTGCACGATGTCGTCTTCGCGGGGTCCACTTTGGACGCGACCGGATCGGCGCAACCTGCGTTGTTCGCGGTCGAAGTCGCGTTGTACCGCCTTTTCGAATCGTGGCGAGTGCGTCCGGACTTCGTTGCCGGCCACTCGATCGGCGAAATCTCGGCCGCCCACGTCGCCGGAGTTCTGTCTCTTGTGGACGCTTGTCGATTGGTCGCGGCACGGGCGTCACTGATGCAGGCGCTGCCCGCCGGTGGGGCGATGGTGTCGATCGCGGCTCCCGAGTCCGCGATCGTTCTGCAAGAGGGTGTCTCGATCGCGGCGGTGAACGGCCCGGAGTCCGTGGTGATCTCCGGCGACGAGGCCGCGGTCCTGGCCATCGCCGCCGAGTTCGCCGAGCGCGGTGTGAAGACCAAGCGGCTCACGGTGAGTCACGCGTTCCACTCGCCGTTGATGGATCCGATGCTCGACGAGTTCCGTGCGGTCGCCGAACAACTCCAGTACCACCCGGCACAGATACCGGTGCTCTCGAATGTGAGCGGTGCTCTCGCTTTGCCGTTTGACGCGGCATATTGGGCGCGGCACGTGCGGGAGGCGGTCCGGTTCGCCGACGGGGTGTCCACTTTGGAGGAATCCGGGGTCGGGGTGTTCCTGGAACTGGGGCCCGACGGGGTGCTCAGCTCGATGGTCCCGGGCCGGGCGATCCCGGCGCTGCGTCGCGACCGCGACGAGGTGCGGACGTTCTTCACGGCGTTGGCCGGGTTGTCCACCGCCGGGGTGCCGGTGGACTGGACGGAACTGCCCGGCCGCCGGATTCCGTTGCCCACGTACGCTTTCCAGCGCGAGCGCTTCTGGCCGGCCCCGCGTCCGGCGGGCGGCGAGCTCGACGCGCAGTTCTGGTCGGCCGTCGACCGCGCGGACGTCGCCGGGCTGGCGGCCGGGACGGGTGTGCCGGAGGAGGACGTCGCCAAGGTGCTGCCCGCGCTGGCGTCCTGGCGGCGGGACCGGGCCGGAGCCGTGGAGACCGAGTCGTGGCGCTACCGGGTGACCTGGGTTCCGGTGCCCGAGCCGGGCGCGGTAATCCCGTCGGGCCGGTACGCGATCGTGGCGGCCCCGGGTGCGGCGCGCCGCTGGGCGGATGCGCTGGTGCGGCCCGGAGTCTGCGTGGCCGGGCCGGGAGAGCCGGCCGAGGGGCCGTTCGACGGAGTCTTCCTGGTTTCGGCCCCGGGTGACGACGCCTTGGCCGACGCGGCGGCGCTGGCCCGGGCCGGCGTGGGGCCGCTGTGGTGCGTGACCTCGGGTGCGGTCGCCGTGCCCGGGGACGCGGCTGCCGGGGATCCGGGGTTGGCCGCGCTGTGGGGGTTCGGCCGGGCGCTGGCCCTGGAGACGCCGGACCGGTGGGGCGGCTTGGTCGATGTCCCGGAGACCCCGGACGAGCGCCTCGTCGCGCAGGTGTGGGGAATTGTCGCCGGTGCGCGTGGCCCACTCCAAGCGGTCCAGCACGGCGCCGACGCAGAGGACCAAATCGCCCTGCGGCCGTCCGGCACCTACGCCCGGCGGATCGTCCGCGCCCCGCTACCCGCCGCGCAATGGACTCCCAGTGGCACCGTCCTCGTCACCGGCGGCACCGGGGCCCTCGGCGCCACCGTGGCCCGCTGGGCCGCGCGCGCCGGTGCCGACCACCTCGTCCTCCTCAGCCGCCGCGGCCCTCAAGCCCCCGGCGCCGACAGCCTCGTCGAGGACCTCGAGGCCGCCGGGGCGAAAGCGACCGTCCTCGCCTGCGACGTCTCCGACCGCGACGACCTGGCCCGGGCGATCGGACAGATCCCGCAGGTCACCGCCGTCGTCCACGCCGCCGGGGTCAGTCAGGCCACCGCCTTCGCCGACCTTTCCGACGACGACTTCCGCAAGGTCCTCCACGCCAAAGTCGCCGGCGCCGACCACCTCGACCAGCTCCTCGGTGACGACCTCGACGCCTTCATCCTCTTCTCCTCCATCTCCGGCATCTGGGGCGCGGGCGGCCAGACCGCCTACGCCGCCGCCAACGCGCACCTCGACGCCCTCGCCGAACGTCGACGCGCCGCCGGGCGGAAAGCCACCTCCGTCGCGTGGGGGCCGTGGGCCGGCAGCGGGATGGCCGCCGGTGCCGCCGAGCAGGAGCACCTGCGCCGGCGAGGGCTGACGCCGCTGCCGGCCGATGCTGCTCTCACCGCGATGCGGACCGCGGGGGAGGACTCGGTGGTCGTCGCCGATGTCGACTGGGCCCGGTTCGCCGCCGCCTTCACCGCCACCCGGCCGAGCCGGCTGCTGGCCGAGCTGCCCGAGGCGAAGCTGCCCGAACCGCAGCCGGCCGAGGTTCGGCGGCCCGCCGACCTGCTCGCCCTGGTCCGGACCGAAGCCGCGCAGGTGCTGGGGCACGCCACGGCCGACGCCGTCGACGCCAAGCGGGCCTTCACCGAACTCGGCTTCGACTCGCTCACCGCCGTCGAGCTGCGGACCCGGCTCGCCGCCGCGACCGGGCTCACCCTGCCGCCGACCCTCGTCTTCAACCACCCCAACGCCACCGCGCTCGCCGAGCACCTGCGCGCGCAGCTGGACGACGGCGCCCCGAGCGTCCTGGCCGAGCTCGACCGGCTGGAAGCGGCCCTCGCCGCCGGCGAACCCGACCGGCTGACGCGGACCGAACTCGCCGTGCGGCTGCAAACCCTGCTGGGCCGCTATTCCGAACGAGAAGAAAAGACCGGCGAACTCGATTTCGCCGATGATGACGCACTTCTGGAATTCATCAACAATGATCTCGGGAAATTGTAAAACGCCCGTAGGGGCCCCTGTCGGCGGGATCTTTAGGGGTTGTAGGCCCAAAACCGGTCCCATAGCCTCACTTTGATGCCACTTCGGCGCGCGGATGTGCCGGGTGTCCGCACTTCGCTGGAGAAAAGGCTGGTGGCACTGAGATGGCCGACGAGGAGACGCTGCGCGAACACCTCAGGTGGGTCACGACCAATCTGCACCAGACGCGCCGGCGGCTGCAGGCGGTGGAAGACGCCGAGCAGGAACCGATCGCGATCGTCGGAATGGGGTGCCGCCTGCCCGGCGGCGTCAACAGCCCGGAACAGCTGTGGGACCTGGTCGCCGCGGGCGCCGACGCCGTCACCGGGTTCCCGGACAACCGCGGCTGGGACCTCGACGCACTCCGCGACCCTGATCCGGACCGGCCCGGCACCTCCCACACCGCGTCCGGCGGCTTCCTGCACGACGTCGCCGACTTCGACGCCGGCTTCTTCGGCATCTCCCCGCGCGAAGCCCTCGCCATGGACGCCCAGCAGCGGCTGCTCCTGGAGACGACCTGGGAGGCCATCGAACGCGCCCGCATCGACCCGGCGTCGCTGGCGGGCTCCGAGACCGGTGTCTTCGTCGGCAATACCGGCCAGGACTACGCGAACCTCATGCGCGGCGCCGGCGACAACCTCGAAGGGCACCTGCTCACCGGCACCGCGACCGCCGTCGTCTCCGGGCGGCTGGCGTACTTCCTCGGCCTCGCGGGGTCCGCCGTCACCGTCGACACGGCGTGCTCCTCTTCGCTCGTTGCGCTGCACTGGGCCTGTCACGCGCTTCGCCGCCGCGAGTGCTCCCTCGCCCTCGCCGGCGGCGTGACCGTCCTGTCCACCCCGGCGGCGTTCGTCGCCTTCAGCCGGCAGCGCGGCCTGGCCCCCGACGGCCGCTGCAAGTCCTTCGCCGACGCCGCCGACGGCACCGGCTGGGGCGAAGGCGCCGGCATGCTGGTCCTCGAACGACTGTCCGACGCCCAGCGGCACGGCCACCCGGTGCTCGCCGTCGTCCGCGGCTCGGCGATCAACTCCGACGGCGCCTCCAACGGCCTCACCGCCCCCAACGGCCCCGCGCAGGAGCGCGTGATCGCCGACGCCCTCGCCAACGCGCGGCTCTCGGCGAAGCAGGTCGACGCGGTCGAGGCGCACGGCACCGGCACCACCCTCGGCGACCCGATCGAGGCGCAGGCCCTGCTGGCCACCTACGGCCGCGCCCGCCCCGCCGACGACCCGCTGTTCCTCGGCTCGCTGAAGTCGAACATCGGCCACACCCAGGGTGCCGCGGGGGTCGCCGGGGTGATCAAGATGGTCATGGCGATGCGGCACGGCGTCCTGCCGCGGACATTGCACGTCGACGCCCCGACCTCGCACGTCGACTGGGCGTCCGGCGGGGTCCGGCTGCTCACCGAGGCCCGGCCCTGGCCGGAGACCGGCGAGCCGCGCCGCGCGGGCGTGTCCGCGTTCGGCATGAGCGGCACCAACGCCCACGCCATCCTCGAAGCCGCACCGGACGCCGAGGAACCGGCACCTTCGAACGCGACCGGCCCGGTGCCGTGGGTGCTGTCCGCGCGGACTCCCGACGCGCTCAAGGCGCAGGCCGCGGCACTGGCCGGGCACGAAGGGGAGGCCGCGGACGTCGGGTTTTCGCTGGTCAGCACCCGGACGGCGTTCCCGCACCGCGCGGTCGTGGTCGGCGATCTCGCCGGTGGTCTCACCGCGCTCGCCGAGGGCGTCCCGGCGGCGAACGTCATCACCGGGGAGGCTGGTGCGCCGGGCAAGGTGGCACTCGTCTTTCCCGGCCAGGGGTCGCAGTGGGCCGGGATGGCGCTCGAGCTCGCGGAATCGTCGCCGGTGTTCGCGGCCCGTCTCGAGGAATGCGGCACGGCCCTGAAGTCCTTTGTGGACTGGAATCTCCGTGACGTGCTGGCTGACGCGGAGGCGTTGAGCCGGGTCGATGTGGTGCAGCCTGCGTTGTTCGCGGTGATGGTGTCGCTGGCGGAGCTGTGGCGGTCGTTCGGTGTTGTTCCGGATGCGGTGGTCGGTCACTCGCAGGGTGAGATCGCGGCTGCGGTTGTCGCGGGTGCACTGTCGCTTGAGGACGGTGCTCGGGTGGTGGCGTTGCGGAGCAAGGCGATCCTGGCGCTGGCCGGTGGTGGCGGGATGGTGTCCGTCGCGGCCGCCAGGGAAACCGTCGAGGAGATGCTGAGCGAAGGCCTCTCGATCGCCGCGGTGAACGGCCCGGCCGCCGTGGTGGTGTCCGGTGCGTCGAACGATCTCGACGAGCTGATCAAGTCCTGCGAAGCCGACGGGATCCGTGCGAAGCGGGTGCCCGTGGACTACGCGTCCCACTCGGCGCAGGTCGAGCAACTGCGTGACGAGCTGCTGGACGTCCTCGCACCGGTCACACCCCGCGAGAGCGAGATCGCCTTCCTCTCGACGGTGACCGGCGAGTGGAACGAACGGGTGGATGCCGAGTACTGGTACACCAACCTCCGCAGCACCGTCCGCCTCGACACGGCAATCGAGCGTCTGAAGAGCGAAGGTTTCGGGACGTTCATCGAAGCGTCGCCGCACCCGGTGCTGACCATGGCGCTCGGCGAAGACGTCGTCGCGCTGGGATCACTCCGGAAGAACGACGGCGGCCTGACCCGCTTCCACGCCGCCCTCGCCGAGGCCCACGTCAGGGGTGTCGCCGTCGACTGGGCGCCGGCCTTCCCCGGCGCCCGTACGGTCGACCTCCCCACCTATGCCTTCCAGCGTGAACGGTTCTGGCCCACCGTCGTCGCGGACCCCGGTGACGCGGGCGCGCTCGGCCTCAGCACCACCGGGCACCCGCTGCTCGGCGCGGCGGTGACCCTGGCCGCGGGCGACGGTCTCGTCCTCACCGGACGCGTCTCCCCGCAGGCGCAGCCGTGGCTGGCCGACCACGCCGTGCACGGCACGATCCTGTTACCCGGCACCGCGTTCGTCGAACTGGCCGTGCAGGCCGGCGACCGCGCCGGCTGCGGCACCGTCGAGGAGCTCACCCTCGAAACCCCGCTGACGCTGCCCGACGGCGACGCCCGCGCGCTGCAGGTCTGGGTGGGCGCGGCCGACGAAACCGGCCGGCGCGCCATCGAGGTCCATTCGCGCCGCGACGAGGACGACCCGTGGACGCGCCACGCGACCGGCGTGCTCGCGCCCGGCACCCCCGAAGCCGGGTTCACCTTGGACTCCTGGCCGCCCGAGGGCGCGGCCAGGATCGACCTCGACGGGTTCTACGACGGCCTCCGCGCGACGGCGGGTTACGGCTACGGGCCCGCTTTCCAGGGCTTGCGTTCGGCCTGGCGCCGCGGCGGCGAGATCTTCGCCGAGGTCGCACTGCCGGACGACCGCGACGCGGCCCGCTTCGGCCTGCACCCGGCCCTGCTGGACACGGCCCTGCACCCCCTCGCCCTGATGATGTCCACTGAGGACGGGCAGGCCAGACTCCCGTTTGCCTGGACGGGCGTGACCTTGCACGCGACCGGCGCGTCGGCGCTGCGCGTCCGCCTCACCCGCCGCGGCGCGGACGAGGTCACGGTCGAGGTCGCGGACCCGGCGGGCGCCCCGGTCGCGACGGCGGAATCCCTCGTCCTCCGCCCGCTCCCCACCGGCGGGCTGGACCGTGCCGACGATCTGTACGAAGTGGACTGGACCGAAGTCCCGGCCGGAGCGGCCGAGGCCGACGCCGTCTTCGAACCGATCAGCGGGGCGCCGGTCCACCTCGTGCTCGGGCTCGTCCAGGACTGGCTCGCCACCGAGCGGCCCGAGGTGCTCGTCTTCGTCAGCAGCGGCGCCGTCGCCGTGCACGACGGTGAAGCTCCCGATCCCGGCCTCGCCGCCGCGTGGGGGCTCGTGCGCTCGGCCCAGTCGGAACACCCCGGCCGGTTCGCGCTGCTGGACACCGACGACCCCGAACACCCGATCGTCCCGCTCGAGCCGCAGACGGCCGTCCGCGGTGGACGTCACTTCGTGCCCCGGCTCGCCCGGGTCACCGCCACCGGCGAGACGCCGGACTGGGGTGACGGCGCCGTCCTCGTGACCGGCGCCTCGGGCGTGCTCGGCGGGCTCGTCGCCCGGCACCTCGCGCGGCAGCACGGCGTCCGGGACCTGGTCCTGCTCAGCCGCCGCGGCGCAGACGCGCCCGGCGCCGCCGAACTCGCCGCCGACCTGCCGGACGCCGTCTTCGTCGCCTGCGACGCCGCCGATCGCGACGCACTCGCCGAAGTGCTGGCCGCGCACCGGATCACCGCCGTCGTGCACGCCGCCGGTGTCCTCGACGACGGCGTCGTCGAGGCCCTCACCCCGGAGCGGCTGGCCGCGGTCCTGCGCCCGAAGGCCGACGCCGCCCGCAACCTCGACGAGCTGACCGGCGACCTCGCCGCGTTCGTGCTCTTCTCCGCCGCCGCGGGCACCACCGGCGGCAGCGGCCAGGGCAACTACGCCGCCGCCAACGCCTACCTCGACGCGCTCGCCCAGCGTCGCCGGGCGGCCGGGCAGCCCGCCGTGTCGCTGGCCTGGGGCCTGTGGGCCGAGGCCAGCGGGATGACCGGGCACCTCGACGACCGCGCGCGCGACCGGCTCGGCCGCTCCGGCGTGCGGCCCCTGGACACCGCGCAGGGGCTGGCGCTGTTCGACCGCGCCGTCGTCGCGGGCCCGGCCGCGCTGGTTCCGATCGCCCTCGACGCCGCCGCACTGCGCCGGCAGGCCGCCGACGGCACCGTCTCGCCGTTGTTCCGCGGCCTCTTCCCCGCCCCCGCGCGCCGCGCCGCCGCGGCCGGCGGGCACGTCGGCGAGCTCTCCGAAGAGGGCCTGCTCGACCTGGTCCGGACGCAGGTGGCGGCCGTCCTCGGGCACGCTTCCGCGCAGGCCGTCGACCCCGCCCGCGCGTTCAAGGACCTCGGGTTCGACTCGCTGACCGCGGTCGACCTCCGCAACCGCCTCGCCGCCGTCACCGGCCTCCGGCTGCCCGCGACGCTCGTGTTCGACCACCCGACGCCGGCGGTGCTCGCCGCCCACCTCGCGGGGCGGCGGGCGGACACCGTCGTCACGACGAAGGCCGCCGCCGACGAGCCGATCGCGATCGTCGCCATGAGCTGCCGCTACCCGGGCGGCATCGCCTCCCCGGACGACCTCTGGCGGCTGGTCGCCGAGGGCCGCGACGCCGTTTCGGCGTTCCCCGCCGACCGCGGCTGGCCCGACCTCTTCGACCACGATCCCGCCCACGGCGGGACGTCCTACGTCCGTGAAGGCGGATTCCTCCACGACGCCGCCGATTTCGACGCCGAGTTCTTCGGCATGTCGCCGCGCGAAGCGACCGCGACGGACCCGCAGCAACGGCTGCTGCTGGAAGTCGCGTGGGAGGCGTTCGAGCGCGCCGGGATCGTGCCGGACGCGGTGCGCGGCAGCCGGACCGGCGTCTTCGCCGGCGTGATGTACCAGGACTACGCCACCCGGCTGCAGAACATCCGAAGTGGACTTGAAGGGTACGAGGGCTATCTCGGCAACGGCAGCGCGGGCAGCGTCGCCTCCGGCCGGATCGCCTACGCGTTCGGGCTCGAAGGCCCGGCGATCACGGTGGACACGGCGTGTTCGTCGTCGCTGGTGGCGCTGCATCTGGCGTGCCAGTCGCTGCGGCAGGGCGAATGCGACCTGGCGCTGGCCGGCGGGGTCACGGTCCTGGCGACGCCCGCGCTGTTCGTCGAGTTCAGCCGCCAGCGCGGCCTCGCGGCCGACGGCCGGTGCAAGTCGTTCGCGGACGCCGCCGACGGCACCGGCTGGGGCGAGGGCGCCGGCCTCCTGCTGGTGGAACGGCTGTCCGACGCGCGCCGCCACGGCCACCCGGTGCTCGCCGTCGTCCGCGGGACGGCGGTCAACCAGGACGGCGCGTCCAACGGCCTCACCGCCCCCAACGGCCCCGCGCAGCAGCGGGTGATCCGCCAGGCCCTGGCGAACGCGGGACTGACGGCGTCCGAAGTGGACGCGGTCGAGGCGCACGGCACCGGCACGGCGCTCGGCGACCCGATCGAGGCGCAGGCGCTGCTGGAGACGTACGGCCAGGAGCGGGAAACGCCGCTGTGGCTGGGTTCGCTGAAGTCGAACATCGGCCACACCCAAGCGGCGGCGGGTGTCGGCGGCGTGATCAAGATGGTGCTGGCGATGCGGCACGGGGTGCTGCCGCGGACGTTGCACGTCGACGCGCCGTCGTCGCAAGTGGACTGGTCGGCGGGTGCCGTGGAGCTGCTGACCGAGTCGCGCGAGTGGGTGGCCGACGGGCCGCGGCGGGCGGGCGTTTCGTCGTTCGGCGTCAGCGGCACCAACGCGCACGCGGTCCTGGAGGAGGCTCCGGAGGTCGTTCCGGAGCTGGTTGCCGGCGATGCAGTGCCGTGGGTCATTTCGGCACGTACCCCTGCTGCGTTGCAGGCACAGGCGGCCGCCTTGCTCGACCGCGCCGAGCTTCCGGCCGCGTCGGTCGGGGCGGCGCTGATCTCCGCGCGGTCGCTGTTCCGGCACCGCGCGGTCGTGGTCGGCGACGATCTGGCCGGCGGCCTCACCGCGCTCGCCGCGGGCGCTCCCGCGGCCAACGTCATCACCGGTGAGGCGAGGGAGCCGGGCAAGGTTGCGCTGGTGTTCCCCGGCCAGGGCGCGCAGTGGGCCGGGATGGCCCTCGAACTCGCGGAGTCGTCGGAGGTCTTCGCGGCGCGGCTGGATGCATGCGCGGCGGCCCTGGAGTCCTTCGTGGACTGGCGACTTCGTGACGTGCTCGCCGATGCGGAGGCGTTGAGCCGGGTCGACGTGGTGCAGCCTGCGTTGTTCGCGGTGATGGTGTCACTGGCGGAGCTGTGGCGGTCGTTCGGCGTGATTCCTGACGCGGTGGTCGGTCACTCGCAGGGGGAGATCGCGGCCGCGGTCGTCTCGGGGGCACTGTCGCTTGAGGACGGCGCTCGGGTGGTGGCGTTGCGGAGCAAGGCGATCCTGGCGCTGGCCGGTGGTGGCGGAATGGTGTCCGTCGCGGCCGCGCGGGAAACCGTCGAGGAACGGCTGACCGAGGGCGTCTCGATCGCCGCTGTCAACGGACCTGCGGCCGTCGTGGTCTCCGGTACGCCGGAAGCCTTGGACGGGTTCATGACGGCCTGCCGCGCGGACGGCATCCGCGTGAAGCGCGTCCCGGTGGACTACGCGTCCCACTCGCCGCAGGTCGAGCAGCTGCGCGACGAACTCCTCGACGTCCTGGCGCCGGTGAACCCGCAGCCGGGGCACACGGCCTTCATCTCGACCGTGACCGGCGAGTGGAACGAACGGGTGGACGCCGAGTACTGGTACACCAACCTGCGCAGTACCGTCCGCCTCGACACGGCGATCGAGCGGCTGAAGTCCGAAGGTTTCGGGACGTTGATCGAAGCGTCGTCGCACCCGGTCCTGACCATGGCGCTCGGCGAGGACGTCGTCGCGCTGGGATCGCTTCGCAAGAACGATGGTGGCCTGACCCGCTTCCACACCGCCCTCGCCGAAGCGCACGTCAACGGGGTCGCCGTCGACTGGACGCCGGCCTTCGCCGGTGCGCCCGCGGCCGACCTGCCGACCTACGCCTTCCAGCGCGAGCGGTACTGGCTCGACGTCCCGGAAGCCGAGCCGGTCCAGGCCGACCAGCGGTTCTGGGACGTCGTCGGCGACCAGGACGTCCCGGCCTTCGCGGGCGCCCTCGACGTCGCCGAAGACGCCCCGCTCGACGCCGTCCTGCCCGCACTGGCGAGGTGGCGCAGCCGCCGCGACGACGAGGCCACCACGGACTCCTGGCGCTACCGGATCGCCTGGCGCCCCGTCGCCACCCCACCGGCGCGGCTCTCCGGCCGCTGGCTGGTCGTCGGGGACGACGGCGTCCGGGAGATCCTGGCCGCGCACGGTGCCGAGATCGTCCAGGAGGCCGAGGACCTGGCCGGGGTGGTGGCCGTCCGGCCGGACGCCGCGACCGCCCTCGACCTGACCCGGCTCGACGCCCCGCTCTGGCTCCTCACTGACGCGGCGGTGGCCACCGGACCCGGCGACCGCGCGCCCGACCCGGCGCAGGCCCGCGTCTGTGGGCTCGGCCGGATCCACGGGCTCGAGCACCCGACCCGCTGGGGTGGCCTGGTCGACCTGCCGCCGGTTCTCGACGAAGCCGCGGCCACGAAGCTGGCCGCCGTGCTGGCCGGGACCACCGGCGAGGACCAGGTGGCCCTGCGCCCGGCCGGCGTCTTCGCCCGCCGGCTCGTGCCCGCCGGAACCGCGGAACCCGCGCGGCGCTGGCGGCCCGAAGGCACCGTGCTCGTCACCGACGCCGACGGTCACGCGGCCGTCCGGCTCGCCCGCTGGCTGATCACCCGGGGCGCCACCCGGATCGTGCTCGCCGCGGCCGCCTTGCCCGGCGTCGAGACCTTGCACGGCGCCGAAGTGGTCGAGGCCCTCTGCGACGTCGCCGACCGTGACCAGCTCGCCGCGGTGCTCGAAGCCCACGGGCCGGTGCGGTCGGTGTTCCACGCCGCCGCCGTCACGGACCTGGTGCCCCTCGCCGACACCGGCCCGGACCTCCTGGACCGCGCCTGCCGCGTCAAGGCGGACGCCGCCGACCACCTCGACGCGCTGCTCCCGGACGGCCTCGACGCCTTCGTCCTGTTCTCGTCCATCGCCGCCGTCGTCGGCAGCCGCGCTCACGGCGCTTACGCGGCGGCCAACGCCCACCTCGACGCGCTCGCCGAGCGCCGCCGGGCCCGCGGGCAGGCCGCGACGTCGATCGCCTGGGGTGTCTGGGACGCCGACGAAGGCGTCGACCGGGACCGGCTGACGGCCGAGGGTGTCCCGCCGCTCGACCCCGACCTGGCGCTGACGGCGCTCGGCCGGGCCCTCGACCTCGACGACACCACCGTCGTCGTCGCCGACGTCGACTGGCCGCGGTTCGCCTCGGCCTTCGCCGCCGCCCGCCGCCGGCCGCTGCTCGCCGAGCTCCCGGACGCCGCCGAGGAGACCGCTCCGGAGCCGTCCGGATACGCCGCCCGGCTCGCCGGGCTGAGCGCGGCCGACGCCCACCGCGTGCTGACCGACCTGGTCCGCGCGCAGGCCGCGGCCGTGCTCGGCCACCCTTCTCCGGCGGCCGTCGACGTCGGCCGGGCCTTCTCCGAACTCGGCTTCGACTCGCTGACGGCGGTCGAGCTGCGCACCCGGCTGGCCGCCGCGACCGGCCTGCGGCTGCCCGCGACCCTGGTGTTCGACCACCCCACGGTCACCGTCCTCGCCGGGTTCCTCGGCGAGCTGTTCGGCACCGGGACGTCGGCCGAAGCCGCCGTGGCCACGGGAGTCGCCGCGGACGAGCCGATCGCCATCGTCGGCATCGGCTGCCGGTTTCCGGGCGGGGTCCGCTCGCCCGAGGACCTCTGGCGGCTGGTCGCCGCGGGCGGCGACGGCATCACGCCGTTCCCGGCCGACCGCGGCTGGGACCTCGACGAGATCTACGACCCCGAACCCGGCGCGACCGGCAAGAGTTACGCCCGTGAGGGCGGCTTCCTCGACGACACCACCCGCTTCGACCCGGGCTTCTTCGGGATCTCGCCGCGGGAGGCGCTCGCGATGGACCCGCAGCAGCGGTTGCTGCTCCAGACGTCGTGGGAGGCCTTCGAACGCGCCGGGCTCGACCCGGTTTCGGTGCGGGGCGAACGGATCGGCGTCTTCGCGGGGACCAACGGCCAGGACTACCCGGCCCTGCTGGAACGCTCGATCGAGTCCCTGGAGGGCCACGCGGGGGTCGGCAACGCGGCCAGCGTCGTCTCCGGGCGGCTGTCCTATGTGTTCGGTCTCGAAGGGCCGTCGCTGACGGTGGACACGGCGTGTTCCTCGTCGCTGGTGGCGTTGCACCTGGCCGTGCAGGCGCTGCGGCGTGGCGAGTGCTCGATGGCGCTGGCCGGCGGGGCGACCGTGATGGCGACCCCCGGCATGTTCGTCGACTTCAGCCTCCAGCGCGGCCTCGCCGCGGACGGCCGGTGCAAGGCCTTCGCCGACGCCGCGGACGGCGCCGGGTTCTCCGAAGGCGCGGGCATGCTGCTGGTGCAGCGGCTGTCGGACGCCCTGCGCGACGGCCGCCGGGTGCTGGCCGTGGTGCGCGGTTCGGCGGTGAACTCCGATGGCGCGTCCAACGGCCTGACCGCGCCGAACGGACCGTCGCAGCAACGCGTCATCCGCGCGGCCCTTGCGGACGCCGGTTTGAAGCCGTCCGAAGTGGACACTGTCGAGGCACACGGGACCGGCACGACGCTGGGCGACCCGATCGAGGCCCAGGCGCTCCTGGCCACCTACGGCCAAGAGCGGGACGAGCCGCTGTGGCTGGGCTCGGTGAAGTCCAACCTCGGGCACACCCAAGCCGCGGCCGGGGTCGCGGGCGTGATCAAGATGGTCATGGCGATGCGGCACGGCGTGCTCCCGCCGACGCTGCACGTGAACGCGCCGTCGTCGCATGTGGACTGGTCGGCCGGCTCGGTCGAGCTGCTCACCGAGCCGCGGGAGTGGACCGCCCGGCGGCCGCGGCGGGCCGGGGTGTCGTCGTTCGGCATCTCGGGCACCAACGCGCACGCGATCCTCGAACAGGCGCCGGAAGCCGTGGCCGAGGAGCGCGAGCCGGTCTCCGGGCCGGTGCCGTGGGTGCTGTCCGGACGGACCGAAACCGCCCTGCGCGACCAGGCCGCCGCCCTCGCCGGCGTTGGCGGGCACCCGGCCGACGTCGGGTTCACGCTGGTCACGGCCCGGTCGCGGTTCCCGCACCGCGCGGTGGTGTTCGGTGCCGAGGCGCTCGCCGCCGTCGCCGAGGGAGTCCCGGCGACAGGCGCGGTTTCCGGGATCGCCGGAACGCCCGGCAAGGTGGCGCTCGTCTTCCCCGGCCAGGGTTCGCAGTGGCCCGGGATGGCGCTCGAACTGGCGGAGTCCTCCGCAGTGTTCGCGGCCCGGCTCGACGAGTGTGCGGCGGCCTTGTCGTCCTTTGTGGACTGGCGGCTGCGTGACGTGCTGGCGGACGCGGAAGCCTTGGGCCGGGTCGATGTCGTGCAGCCCGCGTTGTTCGCGGTGATGGTGTCGCTGGCCGAGCTGTGGCGTTCGTTCGGCGTGGTCCCGGACGCGGTGGTCGGCCATTCGCAGGGCGAGATCGCGGCCGCGGTGGTGTCGGGTGCGCTCTCCCTGGACGACGGTGCGCGGGTGGTGGCCCTGCGCAGCAAGGCGATCCTGGCGCTGGCCGGCCGCGGGGGAATGGTGTCGGTGGCCGCGCCGCTGTCCGCCGTCGAGGAGCGGCTGACCGAGGGGATCTCGATCGCGGCGGTGAACGGCCCGGCCGCGGTGGTCGTGTCCGGGGAGCCGGCCGCCCTCGACGAGCTGATCGCGGCGTGCACCGCCGACGGCATCCGGGCCAAGCGCGTGCCGGTCGACTACGCCTCGCACTCGGCGCAGGTCGAGCAACTGCACGAAGAACTCCTCGACGTGCTCGGCCCGATCACCCCACGCACCGGGCAGACGGCGTTCTTCTCGACGGTGACCGGCGAGTGGGCCGACGGCGCGCTCGACGCCGAGTACTGGTACCGCAACCTCCGCAGCACAGTGCGGCTGGACATCGCCGTCGAGCGGTTGAAGAACGACGGGTTCGGGACGTTCGTGGAGGCGTCCCCACATCCGGTGCTGACCATGGCCCTCGGGGACGACGTCCTCGCCGTGGGTTCGCTGCGAAGGGACGACGGCGGGCTCACCCGCTTCTACACCGCCTTGGCCGAAGCGCACGTCAACGGCGTCGACGTCGACTGGACCCCGGCGTTCCCCGGCGCCCGGTTCACCGATATCCCCACCTACCCGTTCCAGCAGGAGCGGTACTGGCCACAGTGGACCGCGGTCACGGCGGGGGACGTCGGCGGGCTCGGCCTCACCGACGCCGGGCATCCGCTGCTCGGCGCGGCCGTGACCGTCGCGGGCACCGGCACCACCCTGCTCACCGGACGGCTGTCCCTGAGCACCCACCCGTGGCTCGCCGATCACGCGGTCGGCGACACCGTGCTGCTGCCGGGCACCGCGTTCGTCGAGCTGGCCGTGCAGGCGGGCGACCAGGTCGGCTGCGAGACCGTCGAAGAGCTGACCCTGCAGGCGCCCCTGGTGCTGCCCCGCCGTGGCGGCGTCGCCGTCCAGCTCCGGGTCGAGACCGCTGACGAAACCGGGCGTCGCGCGCTGACCGTCCATTCGCGACCCGGCGACGATCTCGAGTGGACCCAGCACGCCGAAGGCATCCTGGCCACCGGTGTCGAGCCGGGCACGGCGCTCACCGCGTGGCCGCCGCCGGGCGCGGAACCGCTGCCCGTGGCCGGTCACTACGACACCCTGGCCGGCCACGGCTACCGCTACGGCCCGGCGTTCCAGGGCCTGCGCGCGGCCTGGCGGCACGGCGACGACCTCTACGCCGAGGTCGTCCTGCCCGCCGAGCAGCGCGCCGAAGCGGCTCGGTACGGCCTGCACCCGGCCCTGCTCGACGCAGCCCTGCACCCGATCGGCCTGACCAGCGCCCAAGCCGGCCCCCGGCTGCCGTTCGCGTGGACCGGCGTCCGGCTGTACGCGACCGGCGCGACCACCCTGCGGGTCCGGCTCGGAGCACTCGGCGCGGACGGCGTCTCGGTCGCCGTCGCCGACGAAACCGGCGCACCGGTCGCCGAAGCGGAATCCCTGGTCATGCGGCCGATCTCGGCCGGGCAGCTGGCCGCCGCCGCGGACCACGACGGGCTCTTCACCCTGACCTGGCAGCGCCTGGACGCCGAACCGGCCGCCCCGGCGGTGCCGCTGGGCGGGTCCGGGCCGGTCGTCTACACCGAGTGCCGGGGCGACACGACGGCCGACACGCTCAAGACCCTGCAGGACTTCCTGAGCGGAGACGGGCGGCTGGTCCTGGTCACCGAGTCGGCCGTCGGGGAGGCGCCCGCCGACCCCGCCGCCGCGGCCGTCTGGGGCCTCGTGCGTTCCGCGCAGTCGGAGCACCCGGACCGGTTCGTCCTCCTCGACGTCGACACGACCGAGAACCTCGCCACCTGGGCCGGGGTGGCCGCCGCGTCCGGCGAGCCGCAGCTGGCGGTGCGCGGCGGCGAACTCCGCGTGCCGCGCCTGGCGCGAGCGACTCCGCCGCTGCGGGAGCACGCCTGGAACCCGGACGGGACCGTCCTGCTCACCGGCGCGAGCGGCGTGCTCGGCGGGCTGCTCGCGCGCCACCTGGTGACCGTCCACGGCGTCCGGCACCTGCTGCTGCTCAGCCGCAGCGCCCCCGACCTCGGCGGGCTGGCCGACGCGTCCGTCACCGTGGTCGCCTGCGACGTCGCCGACCGGGCCGCCCTCGAAGACGCCTTGGCGACGATCCCGGCCGAGCACCCGCTGACCGCGGTGATCCACGCGGCGGGCGCGCTCGACGACGGCGTCCTCGAAGCGCTGAACCCGGAGCGGCTCGACACGGTGCTGCGGCCCAAGGCGGTCGCCGCGCGGCACCTGCACGAGCTGACCGAGGACCTGGAGCTCGACGCGTTCGTCCTGTTCTCCTCCTTCGCGGCGACGATGGGCGGCGCGGGCCAGGCGGGCTACTCCGCGGCCAACGCCTACCTCGACGCGCTCGCTCAGCACCGCCACGGCCACGGCCTGCCCGCGACCTCGCTCGCGTGGGGACTGTGGGAGGCCCGCAGCGGCCTGACCGCGCACCTCGGCGACGACGACGTGTCGCGCCTCGGGCGGTCCGGCGTCCGCGCCCTGCCGACCGACCGCGCACTGCGGCTGTTCGACCTCGCCCTCGGGACCGGCGAGCCGCTGCTCATGCCGGTCGCCCTGGACCTCGCTGCCTGGCGCGCCCGGGCGGACGTGCCGCCGCTGCTGCGCGGGCTGATCAGGACGTCCGGACGGCGGGCCGTGCGCGACGGCGTCCCGGCCGGACCCGGGCTGGCCGAACGGCTCGCCGGGCTGCCGGAAGCCGAGCAGCTCCGGGTCGTCGACGAGGTCGTGCGCGCCCAGGTGGCGGCGGTCCTCGGGTATGCCTCGGGCCACGCCGTCGAGGCCGGGCGCGGCTTCCTCGACCTCGGGTTCGACTCGCTGACCGCGCTGGAGCTGCGCAACCGGCTCAACGCGGTGACCGGGCTGCGGCTGCCCGCCACGCTGATCTTCGACTACCCCAACCCGGACGCGCTCACCAAGCACCTGTGCGCCGAGCTGCCCGCGGACGGCGCGAAGGCCGTCCTGCCCGTCCACGCCGAGCTGGACCGGCTGGCCGCGGTGCTCGCCGCGACCGAGACCGAGGCCGGCGAACGCGACCTGATCACCGAGCGCCTGCGCGGGCTGCTGGCCCGGTGGACCGCGACCGACGACCGCCGGGCGGACTCCGGCCCGGAACTGGCCGACGCCACCGCCGAGGAGATCTTCGACCTCCTGGACGACGAACTGGGGATGTCCTGAATGTCGAACGAACAGAAGCTCCTGGACTACCTCAAGCGCGCCACGGCCGACCTGCGCGAAGCCCGCCGCCGGCTGCAGGAGAACGAGGACCGCGCGCAGGAGCCGGTCGCGATCGTCGGCATGAGCTGCCGCTTCCCCGGCGGGGTCCGCACCCCCGAACAGCTGTGGGAACTGGTCGAAGCGGGGGAGGACGCGGTCGGGGCGTTCCCGGCCGACCGCGGCTGGGACCTCGACGCGCTGTACGACGCCGACCCCGGCAGCGCGGGCACCAGTTACACCCGCGAGGGCGCGTTCCTGCACGACGCGGCCGACTTCGACGCCGGCTTCTTCGGGATCTCCCCGCGGGAAGCCCTGGCCATGGACCCCCAGCAGCGGCTGCTGCTGGAGACGTCGTGGGAAGCCTTCGAGCGCGCCGGCATCGACCCGACGTCCGTGCGCGGCTCGAAAGTAGGCGTCTACGCGGGGGTCATGTACTCCGACTACGCGGCCCGGCTGCTGCTCGCCCCCGAGGTGTTCGCGGAGTTCGAGGCGTTCCTCGGCAACGGCAGCGCGGGCAGTGTCGCCTCCGGCCGGATCGCCTACACCCTCGGGCTGGAAGGCCCGGCCGTCACGATCGACACGGCGTGTTCGTCGTCGCTCGTGGCGTTGCACCTGGCCTGCCAGGCCGTCCGGCTCGGCGACTGCTCGCTTGCGCTGGCCGGCGGTGTCACGGTGATGGCCACGCCGGGCACGTTCACCGCCTTCAGCCGCCAGCGCGGTCTGGCTGCCGACGGCCGCTGCAAGCCCTTCGCCGACGCGGCCGACGGCACCGGCTGGGGCGAAGGCGCCGGGATGCTGCTCGTCGAACGCCTTTCCGACGCGCGTCGCCACGGGCACCCGGTGCTCGCCGTCGTCCGCGGTTCCTCCGTCAACCAGGACGGTGCGAGCAGCGGCTTGACCGCGCCGAACGGGCCGGCGCAGCAGCGGGTCATCCGGGCCGCGCTGGCGAACGCCGGTCTGTCCACTTCGGACGTCGATGCGGTCGAGGCTCACGGCACCGGAACGACGCTGGGCGACCCGATCGAGGCGCAGGCGCTGCTGGCCACCTACGGCCGCGGTCGTGCGGCGGACCGGCCGTTGCTGCTCGGTTCGGTCAAGTCGAACCTCGGGCACACGCAGGCCGCCGCCGGGGTGGCCGGGGTGATCAAGTCCGTCCAGGCCATGCGGCGGGGCGTGCTGCCGCGGTCGCTGCACATCGACGCGCCTTCGTCCCAAGTGGACTGGAGCGCCGGGGAAGTGCGGCTGCTCACCGAGGCGACGCCGTGGCCGGAGACCGGGCGGCCGCGGCGGATCGGCGTCTCGTCGTTCGGCGTCAGCGGGACGAACGCGCACGTGGTCCTGGAGCAGGTTCCGGCCGAACCCGCTCCGCCGCCGCGCGTGGCTTCGGGGCCGGTGCCATGGGTGCTGTCGGCGGACTCTCCGGAGGCGTTGCGCGGGCAGGCGGCTGCGCTGCTCGCGCACGACGGCGATCCGGTCGACGTCGGGTTCTCGCTGGTGAAGGCGCGGGCGTTGCTGAGCCATCGAGCGGTGGTCGTCGGCTCGGGCGGGCTCGCTGCGCTGGCTGCCGGGACGCCGAGTGCCGATGTGGTCACCGGGGAGGCGTCGGCCTGCGGCAAGGTGGCGCTGGTCTTTCCGGGGCAGGGTTCGCAGTGGGCCGGGATGGCGCTGGAGCTGGCGGCGTCGTCGCCGGTGTTCGCAGCGCGTCTCGACGAGTGCGCGGTGGCGTTGTCGTCCTTTGTGGACTGGTCGCTGCGCGCGGTGCTGGCCGACGCGGAGGCGTTGAGCCGGGTCGATGTGGTGCAGCCCGCGTTGTTCGCGGTGATGGTGTCGCT
Organism: Amycolatopsis sp. NPDC004772; assembly: GCF_053601215.1. Taxonomy (NCBI): domain Bacteria; kingdom Bacillati; phylum Actinomycetota; class Actinomycetes; order Pseudonocardiales; family Pseudonocardiaceae; genus Amycolatopsis; species Amycolatopsis sp. NPDC004772. Next base: position 24,186 of record NZ_JBSGBK010000019.1, on the reverse strand, counting down.
GGCGGAGCTGTGGCGGTCGTTCGGGGTGGTGCCGGATGCCGTCGTGGGGCACTCCCAGGGGGAGATCGCGGCCGCGGTCGTCTCGGGGGCACTGTCGCTTGAGGACGGCGCTCGCGTGGTGGCGTTGCGGAGCAAGGCGATTCTTGCGCTGGCGGGCCGCGGTGGCATGGTCTCGGTGGCGGCGCCCTTGGAAACGGTCGAAGCGCGGCTTACCGATGGGCTGTCGATCGCCGCGGTGAACGGTCCTGCCGCGGTGGTGGTTTCCGGCTCGCCCGCCGGGCTGGACGCTTTTGCCGCGGCCTGCGAGGCCGAGGGGATCCGCGCCAAGCGGGTGCCGGTGGACTACGCGTCCCACTCGGCGCAGGTCGAGCAGCTGCGCGACGAGCTTCTGGACGTGCTCGCCCCCATCACTCCCCAGCGGCCCGGGACCGCATTCATGTCCACCGTGACCGGCGAGTGGGCCGAAGCGCTGGACGCCGGGTACTGGTACACCAACCTGCGCAGCACCGTCCGCTTGGACATCGCTGTCGAGCGGCTGAAGAGCGAAGGCTTCGGGACGTTCATCGAAGCGTCGCCGCACCCGGTGCTGACGATGGCGCTCGGCGAGGACGTGGTCGCTCTCGGCTCGCTACGCCGGGACGACGGCGGGCTGAGCCGCTTCCACGCGTCGCTCGCCGCGGCGCACGTGGCCGGGGTGGCGGTCGACTGGACGCCGGCGTTCCCGGACGGCCGGATCGCCGACCTCCCGACCTATGCGTTCCAGCGCAGGCGCTACTGGCTCGACGCGCCTCGCCAGGAGGTGTCGGCGGACCCGGCGGACGCCCGCTTTTGGGCCGCGGTCGACGGCGGTGACCTGGGCGCGCTGGCGGAGCTGATCGACGTCCCCGCGGAGACGTCGTTCGCCGAGCTGCTCCCCGCCCTCGCCCGCTGGCGGCGGCTGCGCCAGGAGAGGTCCACTGTGGACTCCTGGCGGTACCGGGTGGAGTGGAAGCCGCTGCCCGAGCCGGAGGCGGGGGTGCTGGCGGGTCGCTGGGTGGTGGTCGCCCCGCCCGGAACGGACGCCACGGAGGTGACGAGCTGCCTCGCGGCCGCCGGCGCCGAGCCGGTGCTGCTCGAATGGCCCGGCGATGGTTCCGCGGACGACGATTTCTCCGATGCCGCCGGCGTCGTCTCCCTCCTTCCCGATGCCGCGGGCACCCTCCTCCTGGCCCAGGCCCTCGACGGCACCACCGCGCCCCTCTGGCTCCTGACCCGCAACGCCGTCACGGCCCTCCCCGGCGACCAAGCCCCCGCCGCCGATCCCGCGCAGGTCTGGGCCCTCGGCCGCGTCATCGGGCTCGAACACCCCGAACGCTGGGGCGGCCTCATCGACCTCCCCGCCACCCTCGAACCCCGGGCCAAGCGGCGCCTGGCCGCCGTCCTCGCCGGGCTCGACCACGAAGACCAGGTCGCCGTCCGGGCCTCCGGGCTCTTCGCGCGCCGGCTCGCGCACGCACCCTCGGCCGAACCCGCCCGCCGCTGGCGGCCCGAGGGCACTGTCCTCGTCACCGGCGGCACCGGCGCCCTTGGCGGGCACGTCGCCCGGTGGCTGGCCCGGTCCGGCGCCGAGCACCTCGTCCTCGTCAGCCGCCGCGGCGCCGACGCCCCCGGCGCCGCCGAACTCGCCGCCGAGCTGGGCTGCCGGGTCACCTTCGCCGCCTGCGACCTCGCCGACCGGGACGCCGTCGCCGCGCTCGTCCGCGACCACCACGACATCCGCGCGGTCGTCCACACCGCCGGTCTGCCGCAAGCCGCAACCATCGCCGACACCAGCGTGGAAGACTTCGCCGAAGTCCTCGCGGCCAAGGCCACCGGCGCCGACCACCTCGACGAACTCCTCGGCGACGACCTCGACGCCTTCGTCCTCTTCTCCTCCAACGCCGGTGTCTGGGGCAGTGCCGGCCAGGGCGCCTACGCCGCCGCCAACGCGCACCTCGACGCCCTCGCCGCCCGCCGACGCGCCGCCGGGCGGAAAGCCACGTCCGTGGCCTGGGGGTCCTGGGCCGGCGACGGCATGGCGGGCAGCGCCGAAGCGAAGGACCACCTGCGCCGCCGTGGCCTGCGCGAGATGGCCCCGGACCGCGCCGTCGCCGCCCTCCAGCACGCCCTCGACGCCGACGAGACCTTCGTGGCCGTCGCCGACATGGACTGGCCGCGGTTCGCCGCCGGGTTCACCGCCGCCCGGCGCCGTCCGCTGATCGAGGACCTGCCGGAAGTCCGCGTCGAGGAGGTCGTCGCCGAGGTCGGGACCGGCCTCGCCGAGGCGGTCCGGACGCTCGGTCCGCGGGAGGCCGCGCACCACGTCCTCGACCTGGTCCGCGCCCAAGCCGCCGCCGTGCTGGGGCACGACTCCGGCGCGGCCGTCCCCGCCGACCGGGCCTTCCGCGAACTCGGCTTCGACTCGCTGACCGCCGTCGAACTCCGCAACCGGCTGACCGCCGCGACCGGCGTCCGCCTCCCGTCGACCGTCGTCTTCGACCACCCGCACCCGCGCGCCCTGGCCGGTCACCTCCTGCGCGAGGTGACCGGAACCGAACCGGCCGCCACGACCGCCACGGCCATGGCGTCCGACGAGCCGATCGCCATCGTCGCCATGGGCTGCCGCTACCCGGGGGGCGTGGCCTCGCCCGAGGACCTGTGGCGCCTGCTGGCCGACGGCGCGGACGGCGTCGGCCCGTTCCCCGCCGACCGCGGCTGGGACCTGGCCGCGCTCTACGACCCGGACCCGGCGAACCTCGGCACCAGCTACACCCGCGAGGGCGGGTTCATGACCACGGCGGCGCGGTTCGACGCCGGGTTCTTCGGCATCTCCCCGCGCGAAGCCCTGGCCATGGACCCGCAGCAGCGCGTCCTGCTGGAGACGTCGTGGGAGGTCTTCGAGCGCGCGGGCCTCGACCCGGAGTCGTTGCGCGGCAGCGGAACCGGCGTGTTCGTCGGCGCGACGTCGTCCGGCTACGGCGTCGGCGCGCGCGACGAGTCCGGCGGCTCCGAAGGCTACCTGCTGACCGGCAGCGCCCCGGCCGTCGTCTCCGGCCGGCTGTCCTACACGTTCGGCCTGGAGGGCCCGGCCGTCACCGTCGACACGGCGTGCTCGTCGTCACTGGTCGCGCTGCACCTGGCGTGCCAGTCGCTGCGGCAGGGCGAGTGTTCGATGGCCCTCGCGGGCGGCGTCACCGTGATGGCGCACCCGGCGGCGTTCGTCGAGTTCAGCCGCCAGCGCGGCCTCGCCGAGGACGGTCGCTGCAAGTCCTTCGCCGACGCCGCCGACGGCACCGGCTGGAGCGAAGGCGTCGGCCTGGTGCTGCTGGAGAAGCTGTCGGACGCCCGCCGCCACGGCCACCCGATCCTCGCGGTGGTCCGCGGCTCGGCGGTGAACCAGGACGGGGCCTCCAACGGGCTCAGCGCCCCGAACGGCCCGTCGCAGCAACGGGTGATCCGGGCCGCGCTGGCGAACGCCGGCCTGCGGCCGTCCGATGTGGACGTCGTCGAGGCGCACGGCACCGGCACCCGGCTCGGCGACCCGATCGAGGCCCAGGCGCTGCTCGCGACGTACGGCCAGGACCGCGACCGGCCGCTGTGGCTCGGCTCGCTGAAGTCCAACATCGGGCACACGCAGTCGGCTTCGGGCGTGGCCGGGGTGATCAAGATGGTGCTCGCCATGCGGCACGGTGTCCTGCCGCGCACGCTGCACGTCGACACCCCGTCGTCGCAAGTGGACTGGTCGGCGGGGGCGGTGGAACTGCTCACTGAGGAACGCGAGTGGGCGTCCGACGGCCCGCGCCGCGCCGCCGTCTCGGCGTTCGGGGTGAGCGGCACCAACGCGCACGTGGTCCTCGAACAAGCCGAGCCGGTCGCGGTCTCGCCGGCCGGTCCGGACGCGACGCCGCCGCTCGTCCCGCTGTCGGCCCGGAGCGCCACGGCGTTGCGTGCCCAAGCCGACCGGCTCCGGGGATCCGGACTGGCGCCGCACGACCTCGCGTACTCCCTGACGTTCACCCGCGCCACGCACGATCACCGCGCGGTCCTCGTCGCGAGCGGCGACGAGCTCGACCGGGCCCTGGACGTGCTCGCCGACGGGGGCACCGACGCGGCCGTGGTCACCGGTGCGGCCGACCGGGACGCCCTGCTGGCGGTGCTGTTCACCGGTCAGGGCGCCCAGCGGGCCGGGATGGGCCGGGATCTCCATGACCGCTTCCCGGTGTACGCCGAAGCGTTCGATGCGGTGCTCGCGCACTTCGGTCCGGAGCTGCGCGAAGCCTTCGAGGATGCGTCGCTGCTGGATCGGACCGAGTTCACCCAGCCCGCGTTGTTCGCGGTCGAGGTGGCGTTGTTCCGGCTGGCCGAGTCGTTCGGTGTGCGGCCGGATTTCGTGGCCGGGCATTCGATCGGCGAGATCTCGGCCGCGCACGTGGCCGGTGTTCTGTCCCTGGAGGACGCTTGCCGCCTGGTTGCTGCCCGCGCGTCGCTGATGCAGGCGCTCCCGGCCGGCGGCGCGATGGTGTCGATCGCCGCTCCCGAGTCCGCGATCACCCTGACCGAAGGTGTCTCCATCGCGGCGGTCAACGGACCCGAGTCGGTGGTGATCTCCGGCGAGGAGGCCGCGGTCCTGGAGATCGCGGCGAAGTTCCCGAAGGTCAAGCGGCTGACCGTGAGTCACGCGTTCCACTCGCCGTTGATGGATCCGATGCTCGACGAGTTCCGCGCGGTCGCCGAGACGCTGACGTACCACCCGGCGGAGATACCGGTGCTCTCGAATGTGAGCGGTGCTCTCGCTTCGTCGTTCACGGCGGACTACTGGGTGCGGCACGTGCGGGAGGCGGTCCGATTCGCCGACGGAGTGTCCACTCTGGAGGATGCCGGGGTCGGCGTGTTCCTGGAACTGGGGCCCGACGGTGTGCTCAGCTCGATGGTCCCGGGTACCGCGATCCCGGCCCTTCGCCGCGACCGCGACGAGGAACGCACCTTCTTCACCGCGCTGGCCCGGCTGCACGTCCACGGCGTCGACCTGGACTGGGAGAGCCTGTACGCCGGATCGGCCGGGCGGGCCGTCGCGCTGCCGACGTACCCCTTCGAACACCGCCGGTATTGGCTCGAACCCGCTCGTCCGCAGCCGGCCGCCGACACCGAGGACGCCGAATTCTGGGCCGCCGTCGAACGCGGTGACCTGGCCCGCGACCTCGCCGTCGACGAAGACCTCGCCGACGCCATCCAGCCCGCGCTCCAGGCCTGGCGCACCCGCCACCGCGAGGCGAGCGCCGTCGAATCGTGGCGCTATCGCGTCGCCTGGCGGCCGCACCCGATCGCGGCCGGACGGCTGTCCGGCACCTGGCTGGTCGTCGGTACCGCGCCCGCGGGGATCGCGGAAAGCCTGGCCGAGCGGGGTGCGGAGGTCCGTACCGTGCCCCTCGAACGCCTGGGTGAGGTGCAGGACATCGCCGGAGCGCTCGCCTTCCCGGCCGACCTGGCCGAAGCCCTCACCGTGCTGCAGGCCGACCTGCCCGGCCCGCTCTGGCTCGCCACCACCGCAGCCGTGCGCACCGGCCGGTCCGATGCCGCGCCCCAGCCGGCCCTTGCGCAGGTCTGGGGCCTCGGCCGGGTCGCCGCGCTCGAACTCACCGGCCGCGAAATCGGGCTCCTGGACCTCCCGGCCACCCTCGACGACCGCGGCCACGACCGGCTCGCCGCCCTCCTGGCCGCGGGCACCGGCGAAGACCAGGTGGCCCTGCGGACGTCCGGCGCGTTCGTGCCCCGGCTCGTCCGCGCCCCGGCGGACGCCACCCCCGGCACCTGGCGGCCCGACGGCAGCGTGCTGATCACCGGCGGCACCGGGGCCCTGGGCGGCGCGCTCGCCCGGACCCTGGCCGCCCGCGGCACCCGGGATCTCCTGCTCCTGAGCCGTCGCGGCCCGGACGCCCCCGGCGCGGACGAGCTCGCGACGCAGCTGCGTGACCTCGGCGCCGACGCCGAAATCGTCGCCTGTGACGTCACCGACCGCGCGGCACTAGCCGGAGTCCTGGATGGACGGAACGTGACCGCGGTCTTCCACGCCGCCGGGTACGGCCGGTTCACGCCGATCGCCAAATCGTCCACAACGGACTTCGCCGAGGTCGTCAGCGCCAAAGTGGACGGTGCCGTCCACCTCGACGAACTCTTCGGCGAGGTCCAGGACTTCGTGCTTTTCTCCTCCATCGCCGGAGTCTGGGGCAGCGGCCACCAAGGCGCCTACGCGGCGGCCAACGCGCACCTCGACGCCCTCGCGGAACGCCGCCGCGCCACCGGACGCGCCGGGACGTCGGTCGCCTGGGGCCCCTGGGCGGGCGCCGGCATGGGCGCCTCCGAAGAAGGCGACGAGCTCCTTCGCCGGCGCGGTCTGCTCCCGCTCGACCCGAACCTCGGGCTGCGCGCGCTCCTGCAGGCCGTCGAGCTGAACGAGACCACCGTCGTGGTCGCCGACGTCGACTGGGCGAAGTTCGCGCCGTCGTACGCGGCGGCCCGGCCCCGGCCGCTGATGAGCGAGCTGCCCGAGTTCGCCGTCGACGAGAACACCGGTGAGCGCGGCACGGCCGAGCTGACCACCCGCCTGGCCGCGCTGCCCGGCCCCGAACGCCGTCGCGTGCTCCTGGACGTCGTGCGCGTCCGCGCCGCGGCGGTCCTCGGCCACGACGGCGCCGAGGCCATCGAGCCCGCGCGGCCCTTCAAGGACCTCGGCTTCGACTCGCTCACCGCCGTCGAGCTGCGCAACGGCCTCGCCGCCGAAACCGGCCTCACCCTGCCCTCGACGCTCGTGTTCGACCACCCGACCCCGGCGGACCTGACCGACCGCCTGCTGGCGGAGATCTTCGGCGCCGACACCCCGGAGCGGCCCACGGCCGCGGCCGCCGTCGACGACGACCCGATCGCGATCATCGCCATGAGCTGCCGCTACCCGGGCGGGGTCCGCTCGCCGGAAGACCTCTGGCGCCTGGTCGGCGAAGGCGGCGACGGCATCGCCCCGTTCCCCGCCGACCGCGGCTGGGACGTCGGCGCGCTGTACGACCCGGACCCGGGCAAGAGCGGCCGCAGCTACACCCGGGAGGGCGGTTTCCTCGACGGTGTCACGGAGTTCGACGCCGGGTTCTTCGGCATCTCACCCCGCGAAGCTCTGGCGATGGACCCGCAGCAGCGGCTGCTGCTGGAGACGTCGTGGGAGCTGTTCGAGCGCGCCGGCATCGACCCGCGCGCGCTGCGCGGCACGAAGACCGGGGTGTTCGCCGGCACCAACGGCCAGGACTACGTCACCCTGCTCGGCGCGTCCGACGGCGTCGAGGGCCACTTGCTGACCGGGAACACCACCAGCGTCATCGCCGGGCGCGTCTCCTACACCTTCGGGCTGGAAGGGCCGTCGGTCGCGGTCGACACCGCGTGTTCGTCGTCGCTGGTCGCGCTGCACCTGGCCGGCCAGTCGCTGCGCCGGGGCGAGTCCACGATGGCCGTCGCCGGCGGGGTCACGGTGATGTCGACGCCGGGGGCGTTCGTCGAGTTCAGCCGGCAGCGCGGGCTGGCCCCCGACGGCCGGTGCAAGCCGTTCGCCGAGGCGGCCGACGGCACCGGCTGGGCCGAGGGCGCGGGCCTGCTCCTGCTGGAACGCCTTTCGGACGCGCGGCGCAACGGTCACGAAGTCCTGGCGCTCGTCCGCGGTTCGGCGATCAACTCCGATGGCGCGTCGAACGGCCTGACCGCGCCGAACGGGCCGTCGCAGCAGCGCGTGATCCGCGCGGCACTGGCCGACGCCGGACTCGAACCGTCCGATGTGGACGTCGTCGAGGCACACGGCACCGGGACCACGCTGGGCGACCCGATCGAGGCGCAAGCCGTGCTGGCCGCCTACGGCCAGGACCGCGAAACCCCGCTGTGGCTCGGTTCGGTGAAGTCGAACATCGGGCACACGCAGGCCGCCGCCGGAGCCGCCGGGATCATCAAGATGGTCATGGCCATGCGCCACGGTGTGCTGCCGAAGTCCCTCCACGTCGACGTGCCGACGTCCCATGTGGACTGGACGGCCGGTGCGGTCGAGCTGCTCACCGAGGCGCGCGAATGGCCGGCCGACCGGCCGCGCCGGGCCGGGATCTCCTCGTTCGGTATTTCCGGCACCAACGCGCACACCATCATCGAGCAGGCCGAACCCGCTCCCGAACCGGCCGCGGCCGAGGTCACGGGGTGGGTGCCGTGGCCGGTCTCGGGCCGGTCGGTCGCCGCGCTGCGCGCCCAGGCCGTCCTCCTGTCCGAAGTGGACGCCCGCTCGGCCGACGTCGGATTCTCCCTGACCACCGGCCGGGCGGCCCTGGACCACCGTGCCGTCGTGCTCGGGACGACGGCCGAGGACTTCCGGACGGGCCTGGCCGCGCTCGCCGGCGGCACGCCCGCGCCCGAGGTCGTCCAGGGCGAGGCGGCCACCGGCCCGCTCGCCGTGCTGTTCACCGGCCAGGGCGCCCAGCGCGCCGGGATGGGCCGGGAGCTCTACGACCGGTTCGCGGTCTACGCCGACGCCTTCGACGAGGCCTGCGCGCACCTCGACCCGCACCTGGAGCACCCGCTGCGCGACGTCGTCTTCGCCGAGCCGGGCACCGAGACGCAGCTGGACCGGACGGCCTACACCCAACCCGCGCTGTTCGCCGTCGAGCTGGCCCTGTTCCGGGTGGCCGAGAGCTGGGGCGTGCGACCGGACCACCTCGCCGGCCACTCGATCGGCGAGCTGGTCGCGGCGCACGTCGCCGGGGTGCTGTCGCTGGCCGACGCCGCCGAGCTGGTCGCCGCCCGCGGCCGCCTGATGGAGGCCCTGCCGGACGGCGGGGCGATGGTTTCGCTGCGCGCCGGCGAGGAAGCCGTGGCCGCCGAGGTGGCCAAGACCGGCGGCCGGGCCGGCATCGCGGCGGTCAACGGGCCCGGCTCGGTCGTCGTCTCCGGCGACGAGGACGTCGTGCTGGCGCTGGCCGCCGGGTTCGCGGCGGCCGGTGTGCGGACCAAGCGGCTCAAGGTGAGCCACGCGTTCCACTCGCCGCGGATGGACGCGATGCTCGACGACTTCGCCGCGGTCGCGCGGCGGCTGACCTACCACCCGGCCGAACGCGCCGTGGTCTCCACGGTGACCGGCCAGCTCGCCGGGCCGGAACTGTCCACTCCGGACTACTGGGTGCGGCAGGTGCGGGCGTCGGTGCGGTTCGCCGACGCCGTCGCCACCCTGGCCGGCCTGGGCGTCCGGACGTTCCTCGAAGCCGGACCGGACGCCGTGCTCAGCGCGATGGCGGCCGACTGCCTCGGCGAGGACGTGGTGGCCGTGCCGCTGCTGCGCCGCGACCGGCCGGAGGAGCGCACGTTCGCCACCGCGCTCGCCGGGCTGTGGGTCCGCGGCGTCCCGGTCGACCTCTCGGCCGCGTTCGCCGGCGCCCGCCGCGTCCCGCTGCCGACGTACGCCTTCCAGCACCGCCGCTACTGGCCCGAGGTTTCGGCGCCCGCCGGGGACGTCGGCGCGGCCGGGCTCACCGACGCGGCACACCCGCTGCTGGCCGCGACCCTGCCGCTGGCCGGGGGCGACGGTGTCGTCCTCACCGGGCGGCTGTCCCTCGCGACCCAACCGTGGCTCGCCGACCACGCCGTGCTCGGCACGGTTCTGCTGCCCGGCACCGCCTTCGTCGAGCTGGCGATCCGCGCCGGCGACCAAGCTGGCTGCCCGGTGGTCGAGGAACTGACCCTCGCCGCGCCGCTCGTGCTGCGCGAGCAGGACGCCGTCGCGATCCAGGTGGCGGTCGGCGGCCCGGACGACGACGGCCGTCGCGAGCTGACGATCCACTCGCGTCCGGAGGGCCGCGACGACTGGACCGCGCACGCCGCAGGTGTTCTCGTACCGGCGGCCACGGCACAACCGGCCACCTGGTCCGAATGGCCGCCCGCCGGAGCGGAACCCGTCGAGGTCACCGGCTTCTACGACACTCTCGCGGCGTCCGGGTTCGGCTACGGCCCGGCTTTCCGCGGCCTGCGCGCGGCGTGGCGCCTCGGCGAGGAGATCTACGCCGAGGTCGCGCTGCCGGAGCCGCAGGTGAGCGGGTTCGGCCTGCACCCGGCCCTGCTGGACGCCGCACTGCACGCCCTCGGCCTGCGCGAGGGTGGCACCGGTCCGCGGCTGCCGTTCGCCTGGACCGGCGTCACCCTGCACGCGACCGGCGCCACCGCGCTGCGGGTGCGGCTGCGGCCGGGCGCCGGGGACGCGGTGGCCGTCGACGTCGCCGACACGACCGGTGCTCCGGTCGCGTCGGTGGTCGCGCTCGTGCTGCGGCCGGTGTCCGCCGAGCAGCTGCACGGGCCGGAGAGCGACGCGCTGTTCCAGGTCGAGTGGACGCCGGTGCCGGTGCCGGAGACCCCGGGCGGCCGGTACGCGGTCATCGGCCCGGACCCGCTCGGCCTGGCGGCCGGGCTCGCCTCGGCGGGCACCGTCGAGTCGTGTGTGGACCTCGCCGAACTCGGTCGCCGCACCGAAGAAAGCGGCGAAGAGCCGCAGTACGTCTTCTCCGCCATCCGGCACTCGACGCAGCCGCGTGAGCGGGCCGCCTTCGCGCTCGAGCTGGTCCGGGAGTGGCTGGCCGACGAGCGGTTCGCCACCGCCCGGCTGGTCCTGGTGACCCGCGGCGCGGTCGGTGCCGCCGACGGCGACCGCGTCCCCGACCTCACCGCCGCGCCCGTGTGGGGCCTGCTGCGGTCGGCGCAGTTCGAGAACCCCGGCCGGCTCGTCCTGGTCGACCTCGACGACGAAGACCCGCGCTCGGCGGCGCTGCTCGGCGCGGTCGCTTCCGGGGAACCCCAGCTCGCGCTGCGGGACGGTCGCGCACTGGCCGCACGGCTCGTGCGCGCCGGCACCGGCACCCTGCTCCAGCCGCCCGAAGGCACCTGGCGGCTCGACAGCACCGGCCGCGGCACCCTGCAGAACCTCGCGCTCGTCCCGAACCCGCTGCCGGAAACCCTCGAACCGGGCACGGTCCGGGTGGCCATCCGCGCCGCCGGGATGAACTTCCGCGACGTCCTCATCGGCCTTGGCATGTACCCGGGCGAACCGCTCATGGGCATCGAAGGCGCCGGCGTCGTCCTCGAATGCGGCGAAGGCGTCACCGGGCTGGCCCCCGGCGACCAGGTGATGGGCTTCTTTCCCGGTTCCTTCGGCCCGCGTTCGGTCGCCGACCAGCGGATGCTCGCGAAGATCCCCGACGGCTGGTCGTTCAGCGAAGCCGCGTCGGTGCCCATCGTCTTCCTCACCGCCTATTACGGCCTGGTCGATCTGGCCGGGCTGCGGGCGGGCGAGTCGGTGCTGGTGCACGCGGGCGCCGGCGGCGTCGGGATGGCCGCCATCCAGCTGGCCCGCCACCTCGGCGCCGAGGTCTACGCCACCGCCAGCCCCGGCAAGTGGGACGTCCTGCGCGCCTCCGGGCTCGACGACGCGCACCTCGCGTCCTCGCGCACGACCGGGTTCGCGGAGCTGTTCCGCGAGGCCAGCGGCGGCCGGGGCGTCGACGTCGTGCTCAACGCGCTGACCCACGAGTTCGTCGACGCCTCCTTCGCGCTGATGCCGCGCGGCGGGCGGTTCCTCGAGATGGGCAAGGCCGACGTGCGCGACGCGACCGCCGTGGCCGCCGCCCACCCGGGCGTCCGATACCAGGCGTTCGACCTGGTCGAAGCCGGGCCGGACCGCATCCGGGAGCTGTTCACCGAAGTCCTCGCGCTGTTCGAGGCGGGTGCGCTGACGCCGCTGCCGGTGCGGACCTGGGACGTCCGGCGCGCGCCCGAGGCGTTCCGGTTCGTCAGCCAGGCCAAGCACGTCGGCAAGGTCGTGCTCACCATGCCGCCGTCCTTCGGCGACGGCACGGTGCTGATCACCGGCGGCACCGGCGCGCTGGGCGGCCTGGCCGCCCGGCGGCTGGTCACCGGGCACGGCGTCCGCGACCTGGTCCTGCTGAGCCGCCGCGGGCCGGACGCTCCCGGCGCGGCCGAACTGGCCGCCGGGCTGCGGGAACTCGGCGCGGACGTCCGGATCGTGGCCGCCGACGCCGCCGACCGCCGGGAGCTGGCCGCCGTGCTGGCCGCGATCCCGGCGCTCACCGGCGTGGTGCACGCGGCCGGTGTCCTCGACGACGGCGTCGTCGCGTCCCTGACGCCCGAGCGGCTGAACGCGGTGCTGCGGCCGAAGGTCGACGCGGCCCTGAACCTGCACGAACTCACCCGGGACCGGGGCCTCTCGGCGTTCGTCCTGTTCTCCTCGGCGGCGGCGACGCTGGGCAGCCCCGGCCAGGGCAACTACGCCGCGGCGAACGCGTTCCTCGACGCGCTGGCGCAGCACCGCGCGGCCCGGGGGCTCCCGGCCGGATCGCTGGGCTGGGGCCCGTGGGCCACCGACGGCATGCTCCGCGAAGCCGACCTCGCGAAACTGGCGCGGTCCGCGTTCGTCCCGTTCACCGCCGACCGCGGCCTCGACCTGTTCGACGTCGCGGCGGCCCGGCCGGAACCGTCCCTGCTGCCGCTGCAGCTCGACCCGGCCGCGCTGGGCGCGCAGTCGGGGTTGCCGCCGCTGTTCGCGTCGCTGGTGCGGGCCCCGGCGCGCCGGACCGCGTCGGCGGCTGGGCCGGCCGAAGGCCCCGCGCTGGCCGAGCGGCTGGCGGGCGTGCCCGAGGCCGAGCGCGGTGACTTCCTGCTCGACGTCGTGCGCGGGCACGTCGCCACGGTGCTGGGCCACGGCTCGGCCGCCGACGTCGAAGGCAGTCGCGGCTTCCTCGACCTGGGCTTCGACTCGCTCACCGCGGTCGAGCTGCGCAACCGGCTCACCGCCGAGAGCGGGCTGCGGCTGCCGGCCACGCTGATCTTCGACCACCCGTCGCCCGCCGACCTCGCCGCGCACCTGCTCGCCGGGCTCGCCCTCACCGCCGCCGACCCGGAAGCCGCAGTGCTCGAGGAACTGGACCGGCTGCTGGAACGCGCGGGGGACAGCCGCCGCGTCACCGCGCGGCTGGAGACCCTGCTCGCCCGCCGCCGGGGCGCCGCCGGGGACGAGGACACCGAACTCGACTCCGCGAGCGACGACGAGATCTTCGACCTGATCGACAACGAACTCGGACTGTCCTGAATGGACGGCACGCGACGGGATGGGGCCTGATGGACAACGACGCGAAGCTCCGGGAGTACCTGAAGAAGGTGACCGCGGACCTCCGGCGCGCCCGCAAGCGCGTCCAGGAGGTCGAGGACGCCGGGTCGGCTCCGGTCGCGATCGTCGGGATGGCCTGCCGGTTCCCCGGCGGCGTCCGCTCGCCCGAGGACCTGTGGCGGCTGGTCGATTCCGGCGGTGACGGGATGTCCGGGTTCCCCGCCGACCGCGGCTGGCCGGACGCGCACGACGCGGGCTTCGTCGCCGAAGGCGGCTTCGTGCACGACGCGGGCCAGTTCGACGCGGGCTTCTTCGGCATCTCGCCACGCGAAGCGCTGGCCATGGACCCCCAGCAACGGTTGCTGCTGGAGACGTCCTGGGAGGCTCTCGAACGCGCCGGGATCGTGCCGGAGACGTTGCGCGGCAGCCGTTCGGCGGTGTTCGTCGGCGCGGCGTTCCAAGGCTACGGGACCGCCGCCGGGGAGGAGGCCGAGGCGGTCGCCGGGCACCTGATGACCGGGACCGCCACCAGCGTCCTGTCCGGCCGGATCTCCTACACCCTCGGCCTGGAGGGGCCGTCGGTCACCGTCGACACGGCGTGTTCGTCGTCGCTGGTGGCGTTGCACCTGGCGGTGCAGTCGCTGCGGCGCGGGGAGTCCGACCTCGCGCTGGCCGGTGGCGCGGCGGTGATGGTCAACCCGGACATGTTCACCGAGATGAGCCGCCAGGGCGGGCTGTCCGGCAACGGCCGCTGCAAGGCGTTCGCCGACGGCGCCGACGGCACCGGCTGGGGCGAAGGTGCCGGCATGCTGCTGGTCGAGCGGCTGGCCGACGCGCAGCGTCTCGGCCACCCGGTGCTGGCGGTGATCCGCGGCTCGGCGGTGAACCAGGACGGCGCGAGCAGCGGCCTGTCCGCGCCGAACGGCCCGTCGCAGCAACGCGTGATCCGGGACGCCCTCGCCGACGCCCGCCTGTCCACTGTGGACGTCGACCTGGTCGAGGCGCACGGTACCGGCACGGCGTTGGGTGACCCGATCGAAGCGCAGGCCCTGCTGGCCACGTACGGGCAGGACCGGCCGGAGCCGCTGTGGCTGGGTTCGGTGAAGTCGAACATTGGGCACACGCAGGCCGCGGCGGGGGTCAGCGGTGTCATCAAGCTCGTCATGGCGCTGCGGAACCGGCGGATGCCGCCGACCCTGCACGCCGGGACGCCGTCGGCGAAGATCGACTGGACCGCCGGCGCGGTCGAACTGCTCCAGGAGGGCCGGGAGTGGACCGCCGACCGGCCGCGGCGGGGGGCGGTGTCGTCGTTCGGCATCTCGGGCACCAACGCCCACGTCATCCTGGAGGAGGCCGCTCCGGTGGTTTCTTCCCCGGGTGGTTCGTCCGGCTTGGTGCCGTGGGTGCTGTCGGCCAAGTCGCCGGAGGCGTTGCGGTCACAGGCCGCGTGCCTGTCTCTTGTGGACTCTGCACCGGCGGACGTCGCGTTCTCGCTGGCGACGACCCGGTCGTCCTTTGCGCACCGGGCCGTCGTCGTCGGGACGGATCGGGAGCGCCTCCTCGCCGGAGTGCGCGCCCTGGCCGACGGAACGCCCGCGCCGCACGTCGTTTCGGGTGTCGCCGGGAGCGGCAAGGTCGCCATGGTCTTCCCCGGGCAGGGTGCCCAGTGGGCCGGGATGGCCGACGAACTCCTGGCCACCTCCCCGGTCTTTGCCGCGCGGTACACCGAGTGTTCCCGGGCGCTCGAGCCGTACACCGGCTTTTCGCTGCTCGACTCGATCGAACTGGACCGCGTCGACGTCGTGCAGCCGGCGCTGTTCGCGATGATGGTGTCCCTGGCCGAGCTGTGGGCCGCTCACGGCGTGCGGCCGGACGCGGTGATCGGCCACTCCCAGGGCGAGATCGCCGCGGCGGTGGTGTCCGGTGCCCTGTCCCTTGAGGACGGTGCTCGCGTGGTCGCGCTGCGCAGCAAGGCCATTCTTGCCCTGTCGGGCGCGGGCGGGATGGTCTCGGTGGCCGCGTCGCGTGAGCAGACCGCGTCGCTCGTGGCGCCGTGGGGAGAGCGGATCGGCATCGCCGCGGTGAACGGCCCCTCCGCGACGGTCGTGTCCGGCGAGCCCGGTGCGCTCGACGAGTTCATGGCGGCCTGCGAGGTGCGCACGCGCCGGATTCCGGTGGACTACGCGTCGCACTCCGTCCAGGTGGAGCAGCTGCGCGACGAACTCCTCGAGGTGCTGGCCCCGATCACCCCGCGCGCGGCCCACGCCGGGTTCTTCTCGACCGTGACCGGCGAGTGGCTCGACGGCACGGCCCTCGACGCCGAATACTGGTACACCAACCTGCGCAGCACCGTCCGGCTGGACATTGCGGTCGAGCAGCTGAAGAGCGCGGGTTTCGGGACGTTCGTGGAGGTGTCGCCGCACCCCGTGCTGGTCCCGGCGATCGGGGACGACGTGACCACCCTCGGTTCGCTGCGTCGCGGCGACGGCGGCCTGGACCGCTTCGCGCTGTCGGTGGGCGAAGCGCACGTGAACGGCGTCAAGGTCGACTGGACACCGTACTTCGCCGATGCCGCGCGGGTCGATCTGCCCACGTACGCGTTCCAGCACCGGCACTACTGGCTCAAGCCCGGCACCCCGGCCGAGGTCGTCGCGGATCCGGGCTTCTGGGAGGCTGTCGAGAGCGGATCCCTCGCGGAAACGCTCGGCGTCGACCCCGACGTTCCGCTCAGCGAGGTATTGCCCGCCTTGAGCGACTGGCGCCGGACGGCTCGCGACAAGTCCACTGTGGATTCCTGGCGCTACGACGTCCGCTGGCGTCCGGCCGCCGAGCCGATGGGCGCGCTGTCCGGACGCTGGCTGGCCGTGGCGGCGCCCGGACAAGAGACATCCATTGTGGACACGCTCGACTGTGAGGTCTTGCTCGCGACCGGCGACCGCGAGAGCCTGGCCGCCCGGCTGCGCGAAGCCGGGCCGGTGACGGGCGTGGTGTCGTTGCTGGGCTTCGACGAACGGCCGCACCCGGAGTTCCCCGAGCTGCCGTCCGGGGTGGCGGGGACGCTGGTGCTCGCCCAGGCTCTCGGTGACGCGGGAATCGACGCGCCCTTGTGGTTGCTGACCTCGGGCGCCGTGGACACGGACTCGCCTTCGCCCGCGCAGGCGCAGATCTGGGGCCTGGGCCGCGTGATCGGCCTGGAGCACCCGAACCGCTGGGGTGGCTTGATCGACCTTCCGGCCGCTCCCGACGTCCGTGCCGGGGAACGGCTCGCCGCCATCCTCGCGACCCCCGGCGACGAAGACCAGTTCGCCGTCCGCCCCTCCGGCGTCCTCATCCGCCGCCTCGTCCGCGCGGCGCCGCCGCGCACCGCCCCCGGCACCTGGTCCCTGACCGGCACCGTCCTGGTCACCGGCGGCACCGGCGCCCTCGGCCCGCGGATCGCCCGCTGGCTCCGCGGCGTCGGCGCCGAGCACGTCATCCTCGCCAGCCGCCACGGCAGCCAAGCCGACCCCGAACCGGGCGTCACCTTCGCCACCTGCGACGTCACCGATCGCGCCCAGGTCGAAGCCCTCGCCGAAGCCCACGACATCCGCGCCGTCATCCACGCCGCCGCGCTGATCGAACTCGCCTCGATCGACGCCACCGACGTCGCGGCCTTCGCCGCCGTCGCCAAAGCCAAGGTCCAAGGCGCCGAAGTCCTTGACGCCGTCTTCGACCGGGACCTCGACGCCTTCGTCCTCTTCTCCTCCATCGCCGGCGTCTGGGGCAGTGGCGACCACGCCGCCTATGCCGCGGCCAACGCCCACCTCGACGCCCTCGCCCAGCGCCGGCGCGCCCGCGGCCTGCGCGCCACGTCGCTCGCCTGGGGCGTCTGGAACGCCCCCAACCCCGCCAAAGCGAACCAGGACTTCGACGCGAGCCGCCTCCTTCGCCAGGGCCTTCCGTTCCTCGACCCCGACCTCGCCTTCGCGGGCCTCCGCCAGGTCCTCGCCGACGACGACACCTTCCTCGCCGTGGCCGACGTCGACTGGGCCCGGTTCGCGCCCGTCTTCACCGCCCTGCGCCCGCGCCCGCTGCTCGACGAACTGCCCGAGGTGCGGCGCGCGCTGACCGTGGAAAAGCCGCAGGTCAAGACGGGCTGGCTGACCGGTGTCGCCCCGGCCGACCGCGCCCGGGCCGTGCTCGGCCTGGTCCGCGCCACCGCGGCCGCCGTGCTCGGACACGACAGCCCGGACGCCGTCGCCCCCGGCGTCGCCCTGCGGGAACTCGGCTTCGACTCGCTCACCGCCGTCGAACTGCGCAACCGCCTCGCCGCCGAAACCGGCCGGAGCCTGCCCGCCACCCTCGCCTTCGACCACCCGACCGCCGAGCGGATCACCGAATTCCTGCTCGGCGCCACCCGGAGCGAGACCGTCGTCGCGGTCGCCGACGACGAGCCGATCGCCATCGTCGCCATGAGCTGCCGCTACCCCGGCGGCGTCAAGAGCCCCGAGGACCTCTGGGACCTCATCACCACCGGCGGTGACGCGATCACCGGGTTCCCGGCCGACCGCGGCTGGGACGTCGACGCGCTCTACGACCCCGACCCGGACCACGACGGCACCAGCTACACCCGCCACGGCGGGTTCCTGCACGACGCCGGCGACTTCGACCCGGGCTTCTTCGGGATCTCACCCCGCGAAGCGCTGACCATGGACCCCCAGCAACGCCTATTGCTGGAGACGTCGTGGGAAGCGATGGAACGCGCCGGCCTCGACCCGGAAAGCCTCCGCGGCAGCGCGACCGGCGTGTTCGTCGGCACCAACTACGCCGACTACGGCATCGGCCTCGCCCAGCCCGACAGCTCGGCCGGGCACCTGCTGACCGGCGGCGCGGCCAGCGTCGTTTCCGGCCGGATCTCCTACACCTTCGGGCTGACCGGCCCGGCCGTCACCGTCGACACGGCGTGCTCGTCGTCCCTGGTCGCGCTGCACCTCGCCTGCCAGTCGCTGCGCAACGGCGAGTGCACGATGGCCCTCGCGGGCGGGGTGGCGCTGATGTCGACCCCGGCGTCGTTCGTCGCGTTCAGCCGCCAGCGCGCGCTCGCCGCCGACGGCCGCTGCAAGGCCTTCTCCGACGACGCCGACGGCATGGGCATGGCCGAGGGCGCCGGCGTCCTGCTCGTCGAACGGCTCGCCGACGCGCAGCGGCACGGCCACGAGGTCCTGGCCGTGCTCCGCGGCTCGGCGGTCAACCAGGACGGCGCGTCCAACGGCCTGACCGCTCCGAACGGGCCCGCCCAGCAGCAGGTCATCCGCCAGGCCGTGGCCAACGCCCGGCTGACCTTCGCCGACGTCGACGCCGTCGAAGCCCACGGCACCGGCACCACCCTCGGCGACCCGATCGAGGCCCAGGCCCTGCTGGCCACCTACGGCCGCGACCGGGCGAACCCCCTGTGGCTCGGCTCGGTGAAGTCCAACATCGGGCACAGCCAGGCCGCTTCCGGCGTCGCCGGCGTCATCAAGATGGTGCTGTCCCTGCGCCACGGCGTCCTCCCGGGCACGCTGCACGCGGGCACACCGTCGTCCCATGTGGACTGGACGGCCGGGAACGTCCGGCTGCTGGACGAAACCCGCGACTGGCCGGAGACCGGCCGGCCACGCCGGGCCGCCGTGTCGTCGTTCGGGATGAGCGGGACCAACGCTCACGCGGTCCTCGAAGCCGCACCGGAGCCGGTCGCGACGGAGCCGTCCGGGCCCGTCGCGACCGGCCCGGTGCCCTGGGTCCTGTCCGCGAAAACGCCCGCTTCGCTGGCCGCGCAGGCCCGCCGGCTGCGGGCGCGGGTAGGGGCCGCACAGGGGGTCCGGGCCGCAGATGTGGGGTACTCCCTCGCGAAATCGCGGTCTACGTTCGAGCAACGGGCGGTGGTCGTGGCTCCCGACGGCCACGACCCGCTGGGCGCGCTCGCCCACGACCGGGCCGTCCCCGGCCTGGTCCGGGGCAGCGCCCGCCGCGGGGGCAAGGTCGCCTTCGTCTTTCCCGGGCAGGGCTCGCAGTGGGTGGGGATGGCTTTGGACCTGATGGACACGTCGCCGGCGTTCGCGGCCCGCATGCGGGACTGCGAACGCGCGCTGGCGCCGTTCGCCGGCTGGTCGCTGCCCGACGTCCTCGGCGACGAAGCCATGCTCCAGCGCGTCGACGTCGTGCAGCCCGCGCTGTTCGCGGTCATGGTGTCGCTGGCCGAAGTGTGGCGCGCCCACGGGGTTTCCCCGGACGCCGTGATCGGCCATTCCCAGGGCGAGATCGCCGCCGCCGTGGTCTCGGGCGCGCTGTCCCTGGAGGACGGTGCCCGCGTGGTCGCGTTGCGCAGCAAGGCGATCCTGGCCCTGGCCGGACACGGCGGCATGGTGTCGGTCGCGGCGCCGCTGACCGCGGTCGAGCCACGGCTCACCGACGAACTGTCGGTCGCGGCCGTCAACGGCCCGGCCGCGGTGGTGGTCTCCGGCTCGCCTTCCGCCCTGGACGCGCTGATCGGGTCCTGTGAAGCCGACGGCATCCGCGCGAAGCGGGTCCCGGTGGACTACGCGTCGCATTCCGTCCAGGTTGAGGCGATCGCGGCCGAGTTGCGCGACCTGCTCGCCCCGGTTTCGCCGCGGTCGGCGGAAATCGCTTTCTACTCCACGGTGACCGCCGAACCGATCGACACCGCCGGGCTCGACGGCCCCTACTGGTACACGAATCTGCGCAACCCGGTGCTGTTCGACGCGACCACCCGGCAGCTGGCCGCGGACGGCTACGACACGTTCATCGAATGCAGTCCGCACCCGGTGCTCACGATGAGTGTCGAGGACACTGCGGACGAAGCCGTCGTCACCGGCACGCTGCGCCGCGGCGACGGCGGGCTCGACCGGCTGTACACCTCGTTCGCCGAGGCCTGGGTGCACGGCGTCGACGTCGACTGGACGCCGGCGTTCGGCGAAGGCGCCCGGCTGATCCCGCTCCCGACGTACGCCTTCGACCACCAGCGGTACTGGCTGGACCCGGCTCCCGCGGCCCCGGCGGACGACGGGCTGTGGACGGCGCTCGAAGAAACCGACGACCTCGCCGGGGTCCTCGGGGTCGATCAGGGCGCGCTCGACGAAGTGCTGCCCGCCCTGACCCGGTGGCGCACCCAACGCTCCACAATGGACTCCTGGTGCCTGAAGGTCGGCTGGGTGCCGGTCGCCGAGCCCGCCCTGCCGCTGCTGTCCGGTCGCTGGCTCGCCCTGATACCCGCCGGACCCGGCCGGTCGGCGGTGCTCGACGCCCTCGCCTCGCGCGGCGCCGACGTCGTCACCGCGTCGCCGGAGGAGCTGCCGCCGGGGGAGTACGCCGGCGTCGTTTCCCTGCTGGGATCGGACGAAACCCCGCTGCCCGGGCACCCGCTGCTCGCGACCGGGGTCGCCGCGACGGCCGCGCTCGCCCCGGCACTGGCCGCCGCCGGGATCGACGCCCCGCTCTGGCTGCTCACCCGCGGCGCGGTGGCCACCGGACCCGGCGACGCACCGGCGTCGAGCGTCCCGGCGCAGCTCTGGGGCCTCGGCCGCGTGATCGGCCTGGAGTACCCCGGCCTCTGGGGCGGGCTGATCGACCTGCCGGCCACCTTCGACGAGCGGGCCGCGGACCGGCTGGCCGGGCTGCTGGCCGAGCCCGGTGGCGAGGACCAGCTCGCCCTCCGCGACCACGGCATCCTGGCCCGGCGGCTGCGCCCGGCGCGTCCCGCACCGGCGGGAGAGCCGTGGCGGCCGCGGGGCACCGTGCTGGTCACCGGCGGCACGGGGGCGCTCGGCGCGCACGTCGCCCGCTGGCTGGGCCGCTCCGGCGCCGACCACCTCGTGCTCACCAGCCGCCGGGGCGAAAACGCGCCCGGCGCGGCCGAACTGGCCGAGGAACTGCGCGGGTACGGCTGCGCGGTGACCATCGCCGCCTGCGACGTCGCCGAGCGCAAGGCCGTCGAAGCCCTGCTGGACAGCCTCGGGCACCCGCCGGCGGCCGTCGTGCACGCGGCCGGGCTGCCGCAGTCGAGCACCCTCGCCGAGACCGGCCCGGACGAGTTCGAAGACGTCCTCGCGGCCAAGGTCGCGGGCGCCGCGCACCTGGACGCACTGCTCGGCGACGACCTCGAAGCGTTCGTGCTGTTCTCCTCCAACTCCGGCGTCTGGGGGAGCGCGGGCCAGGGCGCCTACGCCGCCGCGAACGCCTACCTCGACGCCCTCGCCGAGCAGCGCCGCGCCCGCGGGGCGAAGGCGACGTCGGTGGCCTGGGGGCTGTGGGCCGGCGGCGGCATGGCCTCCGACGACGGCGAGCAGCAGCTGCGCCGACGTGGCCTCCGGCCGATGGCGCCCGAGCGGGCGGTGGCCGCGCTGCAGGGCGCGCTCGACCGCGACGAGACCTTCCTGGCCGTGGCCGACGTCGACTGGGACCGGTTCGTCCCCGCCTTCACGGCGTCGCGGCGGCGTCCGCTGATCGAGGACCTGCCCGCGGTTCGCCGGGTACTGGACCAGCTCGAAGCCGAGCAGGAACGGCACGACGAAGGCGCGGCCGGGTGGCGCGAGCGGCTGGCCGCGCTGCCGGAAGCCGAACGCGACCGGGCCGTGCTCGACCTGGTCCGCACCGAGGCCGCCGCCGTGCTCGGCCACCGCGGCGCCGACGCGATCGGCAGCACCCGGCCGTTCCGCGACCTCGGGTTCGACTCGGTGACCGCGGTCGAGGTGCGCAACCGGCTGCGTCAGGCCACCGGCCTCCGGCTGGCCGCCACCGCCGTCTTCGACCACCCGACGCCGATCGCGCTGGCCCGGTTCCTCGCGGCCGGGATCGCCCCCGGCGGTACGCCCGCGGATTCGGCGTTCGGCGCGCTCGACCGGCTGGAGGCGTCCCTGACGGACCTCGCGCAGCCGGACGAGAACGTCCGGATGCGCGTCGAGATGCGGCTGAAGTCCCTGCTGAGCCAGTGGAGCGGCGACCGCGCGGCGCCGCGGCAGGCGCAACTCGCGGACGCCTCGGCGGCCGAGGTGTTCGCGTTCATCGACAACGAGCTCGGGGTCTCCCCGCCGCCGGCGCACTGACGCCCTGACTTGGACGAACGGATGAGGTTGGCGATGGCAGAGCAGGACAAGCTCCTCGAGTACCTCAAGCGCGTGACCGCCGACCTGCACCAGACCAGGCAGCGGCTGCAGGCGGCCGAGGCGGCGGAGCAGGAGCCGATCGCCATCGTCTCCCTCGCCTGCCGGTACCCGGGCGGCGTCGCCTCGCCGGAGGACCTGTGGGACCTGGTCGCGGGCGGCACCGACGCGATGTCGCCGTTCCCGGAGGACCGCGGCTGGGACGTCTCGCGCATGTACGGTCCCGAAGGCGCCCAGGCGGTCGAAGGCGGCTTCGTCCACGACGCGGCTTCGTTCGACCCCGGGCTGTTCGGCATCTCGCCGCGCGAAGCGCTGGCCATGGACCCGCAGCAGCGCCTGCTCCTGGAGACGTCCTGGGAGCTCCTCGAACGCGCCCGGCTCGACCCGTTTTCGCTGCGCGGCAGCCGGACCGGCGTGTTCATCGGCGCGAACGCGTCCGGCTACAGCAGCACGCTGCAGGCCGCGGCCGGTTCCGAGGGCTACCTGCTGACCGGCGAGGCACCCAGCGTCATGTCGGGGCGGCTGTCCTACACCTTCGGGCTGGAGGGGCCGTCGGTCACCGTCGACACGGCGTGCTCGTCGTCGCTGGTCGCGCTGCACTGGGCCTGTCAGGCGCTGCGGCAGGACGAATGCGGCCTCGCGCTGGCCGGCGGAGTCACGGTGATGGTGAGCCCGCTGGCGTTCGCGGAGTTCAGCCGCCAGCGCGGCCTCGCCTCGGACGGCCGCTGCAAGTCCTTCGCCGACGCGGCCGACGGCACCGGCTGGGGCGAGGGCGTCGGCATGGTGCTGCTGGAGAAGCTGTCCGACGCCCAGCGCAACGGGCACCGCATCCTCGGTGTGATCCGCGGTTCGGCGGTCAACTCCGACGGCGCGTCGAACGGCCTGACCGCCCCGAACGGCCCTTCTCAGCAACGCGTCATCCGTACTGCTTTGTCGAACGCCGGTCTGTCCACTTCGGACGTCGACGCGGTCGAGGCGCACGGCACCGGGACTGCTCTGGGGGACCCGATCGAGGCCCAGGCCCTGCTGGCGACGTACGGTCAGGATCGGCCCGCCGACCGGCCGTTGTGGCTGGGGGCGCTGAAGTCGAACATCGGGCACACGCAGTCGGCGTCCGGGATCGCGGGCGTCATCAAGATGGTGCTGGCGCTGCAGCACGAGGTGCTGCCGCGCACGCTGCACGTCGACGCCCCGTCGTCCGAAGTGGACTGGTCGGCGGGTGCGGTGTCGCTGCTGACCTCGGCCCGCCCGTGGCCGGCCGGCGACGTGCCGCGCCGGGCCGGGGTGTCGGCGTTCGGGGTGAGCGGGACGAACGTGCACGTGATCGTCGAGGAGGCGCCCCCGGAGGTCGTTGCCCCTCCTGCTTTTCCCACCGGTGAGCTGCTGCCCTGGGTGCTCTCCGGGGCGAGTGACGCGGCGCTGCGTGAGCAGGCCCAGCGGCTCCTGGACGCCGACCCGGACCCGCTCGACGGCGGTTATTCCCTGGCGGTGACCCGGGCCCGCCTGGCCCGGCGTGCGGTGGTGCTCGGCGCTGATCGTGAGTCACTGCGGGAGGGGCTTGCGCACATCGAGGACGCGGTCGTCGGTACTGCCGATCCGGATGCGTTGCTGGCGGTGTTGTTCACCGGGCAGGGTGCGCAGCGGGTGGGGATGGGTCTGGAGCTTTACGAGCGTTTCCCGGTTTATGCTGCGGCTTTCGATGAGGTCCTTTCGCACTTCGATCCGTTGTTGCGGGCGGCTTTTGATGATCAGTCGCTGTTGGATCGGACGGAGTTCACCCAACCGGCGTTGTTCGCGCTCGAGGTGGCGCTGTTCCGGCTTTTCTCATCTTTCGGTGTGCGCCCGGACTTCGTG